>DAOWCR010000105.1 GCA_030639445.1 Dehalococcoidales bacterium | reverse complement strand
TGGACCTAATGACTTCTGGGTAATCTGTATTTTTTACTAAATTCACTCGCTGACATTTTACTATCGAATAGGGCCGCCACATCTTTAGCAATTCCCATTGCTTCCTCAACCGACATGCGTTGCCACTCTTCGTCTGGTATCGAGGCTTCTAAGTAGTGGTGGAAAATATGTCCTGCATCCCAAACCGTATCCATCATCTTCTCTCCTTTTTAAAATACTTGTCAGGCCGTCAGATTGTTCAATAAAAGAAGGTTCTTGGTGAGTATTAGTAAAGATTAAGAGTTATTCTTTGAAAATCAAGTCAAAAGAAACTGGCAGCGGGTGGATTCGAACCGCCGACCAAGGGCTTATGAGTCCCCTGCTCTACCTCTGAGCTACGCTGCCAACAGAAAAAATATAGCATCAACGAACCGAACTGTCAATTCCTCTTGATAACGTGGACGCCGGTAGCCTTAAAAGCAGCGAAAACCTTCTGCCCCTTTGCCAGGCCCATTTCTCCGGCTGACTTCCTGGTTACCAGAGCTACCAGCGGAAAGCCGCAGTCTATTTCAACACGGGTGAACGGACCCATGGACACCACCCACCTGACTTCCCCGTCAAACGAGTTCCGGGCACTGCTGGACACTCTTGACAGGGCCAGGGTTATATCCTCCGGCCGGACGCAGGCGCTAACTTCTACGCCAACAGCATGGTCTGAAATTGCCTCGATAAACCGGCCGCCACTATCGATAGTAACTACCCTGTCCTCACTGGACACGACTACGCCGTCGATAACATTCTCGACGCCGACGAACTCGGCGACCTCTCGGTTCCGGGGTAAAGTAAAAACGTCCCTCGTATCCCCGGTCTGCAGGAGCTCACCACTCATCATCACCCCCAGCCGGTCGGCGAGGCGCTGTCCCTGGGACATATCGTGTGTCGCCATGATTATCGTGGTGGTATAATGCCGGATAATACTGGTAACCAGTTCTTCAATCCTTGATGCCGAAACGGGGTCGAGGTTAGCGGTCGGTTCATCCAGGAGCAACACCTCCGGCTCAACCGCGATGGCCCGGGCGATGGCAACTCTCTGCACCTCTCCCCCGGACAATGTCCGGGCGTTCCGGCTTTTATCCGCGGAAAGGCCGACCATTTCCAGAATACCGTCGACCCTGGTACGAAGGTCGCTCCCCTTCATTCCCCGCCACCGGAGCCCGCAGGCAACGTTGTCATAGACACTCCGGTTAAACACCACCGGTTTCTGGAGCACGAATGCCATCCGCCGGCGCGTTGCCAGCCTTACCTTCGCTGACTCGGCAGTATCAACCCCGTCAAAATATATCTTCCCCGTGGCCGGCATATCAATAAGGTCTATCAGGCGCAAAAGCGTGGTCTTGCCCGCGCCGGTGGGGCCAATCAGGGCAAAGACCTCCCCCCGCTCCACCCTGAGGTTGATATTTTTCAGAATATCCCGTTCGCCGTATTTCTGGCCCAAATTTACGGTCTCAATGAAAGGCATTTTTACCTCTGCTGAATCCGGTTTAAGATTATATTGATGATAAGAGCGATAGAGATAAGAATGATACCCAGTGCCAGGGACAGTTCCAAATCACCCCGGGATGTCTCCAGTGATATTGCCGTGGTGATGACCCTGGTGAACCCCCGGATATTACCCCCGACCATAAGGGCGATACCCACCTCGGAAATAGCCCGGCCGAACCCCATAATAACCGCCGCCATCACGGCGAACCTGGCTTCCCTCAGGGCAACCACCGCCGCCTGAAAACCGCTGGCGCCGAGCGACCGGGCGGTATCCAGTATTGCTTTATCGACTCCGCTGAGCGCGGCAATCGTCAGACCGAGCAGTATCGGCGTGATGAGTATCATCTGCCCCAGCACCATAACCAGCGGGGTAAACATCAGGTCAAGCCCACCCAGCGGCCCGGCCCGGGAAAAGAGCACAAAGACAAACAGGCCGATAGCGACGGTGGGGATGCTGAAGAATGTCTGAATCAGGCTGACCAGAACCCTTTTACCCGGAAAGCGGCGGAAGTGGATGAGGACACCGAGCGGGAGACAAATGGCAGAAGCCAGCAGCGCCGAGGTCACCGAAATCTGGAGCGACCTGCCGGCTATCTCCATCACCTCCGGGTCAAGAGTAACAATCAGTTCTATGGCCCTGGTCAGGCCGTGCCACAGTTCAATCATTTAATTTCAATCCCGCTTATAACATTATGTCAAACGAGTGGCTAAGATTTATATCCGGTAATCCCATACCCCTTTATATTTTACAACGTTATTTCGGCTCGGCACCGGCGCAGGGGATAAACAACTGCCGGCCGTACTCCTCGACTCCGTAATTACTGATAAGCTCCTGTATCTCAGGTGAGGTCAGGAAGTCAATCAGGTTATTGGCCATCTCAATTTTAGCTTCAGGAATAACTTCCGGACTTACGACAATCGCCGAGTAGACATTGAGCAGGATGTCTCCCTTATCAACTACCGGCACCAGTTCCAGTTTGCCCCGGTAGATCAGAAAAGTGCCCAGGTCAGTCAGCGTATAGGCCTGCTTTTCGCTGGCCATCATCAGCGTCGGCCCCATGCCGGTCCCGGCCTCTATATACCAGCTGCCTGCCGGCTGCACCTCTTCATATGCGTAACCGGCGTTTTTCCAGATGCTTTTCTCTTTGGAATGCGTTCCGGAATCATCTCCCCGGGAAACAAAACTACCGCCCCCCGTCTCCATCAACTTCTGGAAGGCTTCTTCAGGGTTTAGACCTTTGAGACCGGCCGGGTCAGCCTCCGGACCCACGATGAGAAAGTAGTTATAGGCGAAGGGCATTCTCGCTACACCGTAGCCCTCGGCGACAAACTGCTCTTCCCGGGCTTTGGAATGGACGGTGATAATGGCCACATCCCCCCTCCGGCCGTATTCCAGGGCTTTGCCGGTGCCGGCATATATGACATCCAGCTCCACGTTATACTTTTCTTCAAACCTCGGCTCCAGGTATCCCCAGAGGCCGGTATCATAGAGGCTGGTGGTGGTCGCCATCCTCAATCTCTGTTGTGGCGGCAATGGTGATGCCGCTGATTTGGTACAGCCCGATATCCCCACCGCCAGGCCCACGATTAACAGCGCTACCAGAGCCGATTTTTTATGAGGTGACAGACAACTAATGACTGACCGCAACGTGGAACATGATAGAAAGAACGCGAGCTCAGAACGGGCAACCGAACCAAAAGATATACTCAACAGTAAAATAAACTCTCCTTTCCAAACACGGGAGGCACCGCCGTTTCCAGCGATACCCTATCGGCCCGTCTCCACAGGCATGCCTACAGGAGAACAGGCTCGGAGACTATATTCAATTATGCCGGGATATTATAGCACATCGGCGAAGCCACCGGCAATCCCCATTGAAAAAGTCTAATAACTTCACCCTCTTTAAGTTTTTGAACCCCATTCCCTTTCGGGTTTTTATTAGGAAACCCACCCCCTTTGTCCCCCTCCCTTTGATAAGGGAGGGGGAATTATATGTTAGAGGGACTTCGTCCCTCTTTAACACCCTTATTAACATTTGGGGGCTGCGCCCCTCTTGAACTCCCCTTGCCAATTATTCTTATGTTAAACCAAACCCCTGACCGGCTGGAAAGAGCGGCGATGGACGGGTGACGGCCCCAGCCGGCGCAGGCAGGCGACATGCTCCCCGGTACAATAGCCCTTGTGCTGCGCCAGCTTGTAGCCGGCATAGACTTTATCCAGCTCCACCATCAGGCGGTCGCGGGCTACCTTGGCCACGATGGAGGCACAGGCAATGGAAAAGCAGAGACTATCGCCATCAATCATTCCTTTTTGCGGTAAGGGCACTTCCGGCAGGCGCAGATAATCGATAAGCAGGTACTGCGGGACGGGTAGAAGCCTGTTTACCGCCAGCTTCATAGCCAGCCGTGTCGCCCTGACTATCCCCCGGGCATCGATTATTTTATGGCTGGCCGTACCAATGCCAGTGGCGATGGCTATTTCCTGGATATGTTGCGCCAAAAATTCGCGCCTGGCCGGACTTAACTGCTTGCTGTCCCTTACTTCGGCGGCCCAGGGAGCATTTATCTTTTCGGGCAGAATGACCGCCGCCGCCACCACCGGCCCAGCCAGGGCGCCCCGCCCCACCTCGTCCACGCCGGCCACCAGTCGGTAACCCTGCGCTCCAAGTATTCTCTCCTCGGTAAAAGAGGGTCTCTGGTAGCTGGGCAACAACCCTCCCCCTTTATCCCCCCCCTGGCTAAGGGAGGGGGAAGAATTTTTTTAAAGGGGGGCACCCCCTTTAAACTTCCCTTTGCCGTACCCCGGGAAGAAGTTGGCTTACTTTTTGCCAGATAAGCCTGGCTATCTTCTCCCTGGATTGTGCCGCGTCCACCACCAGCCAGCGCCCTGACTCAGCCTCGGCCAGCTTGAGGTAGCCCTCTCTTACTTTCCGATGAAAAGCTATATTTTCCCGCTCAAAGCGGTCC
>DAOWCR010000060.1 GCA_030639445.1 Dehalococcoidales bacterium | reverse complement strand
CGCCAATAGCAAGTAAAATATCAGGGAATTTCGTTGACAAACTGGCAACGAGAATTGACGCCGGTACCGCCGGCGAATGAACGAAAGCAGGCTTTAGTTCTGCCTATTGATACCTTTGGTGGAGCTGGGGGGATTCGAACCCCCTACCTTTTGACTGCCAGTCAAACGTTCTCCCAATTGAACTACAGCCCCGTGGTCGCCAGTATAATCTAGCACAAAACAGGGAGATTGGCAACTCCGGAGGCGTAGAGCAATTGCTTCTCAGGCACAAATGAGCTACAATCAGAAAGAAAATTGCCGGTAGTCCCGGTTTGGGGTCAAGAGGAGGAGTTGTTTTATGGCAAAGAAGATTATAACCCGGATAGCTGGTCTTATCCTGGTCCTGGTCACTCTTTCGGTGGTGTCGTGTAGTGGGGAGGCACCGGAGCCGGCACCATCGCCGACACCGGCGTCCGCGCCCAAGACCTATGCCTCACCACCGCCCATGACCATTGACACCGGCAAGCAGTACACGGCGGTTATGGAAACGGAAAAGGGTAACATGGTAATAGAGTTGTTTGCCAGTGATGTGCCGGTAACGGTCAACAATTTTGTCTTTCTGGCCCGTGAGGGACTCTATGACGGCACTACTTTCCACCGGGTGATTCAAGGCTTTATGGCGCAGGGGGGAGACCCCACCGGCACCGGTAGGGGTGATGCCGGCTATAAATTTCCTGACGAGTTCACCGAGCATACCCACGAAGCCGGAACACTGTCAATGGCTAACTCCGGCCCCGATACCAACGGCTGCCAGTTTTTCATTACCTTTACGCCACAGCACGGCCTGGACAATAAGCACACCGTCTTTGGCCGATTGATAGAGGGGATGGACGTTCTGGAAAAGCTGACGCCTAGAGACCCGAATAAGAACCCGCAGTTTGAGGGCGACAAAATAATACGGATAACCATAGAGGAAAGCTAACGCTAGATGGGCGCGCCCAGCATCCTGAGCAGCCCCCGCAGTCCCCAATAGCCGACGTAGGCTACCGTCAGGCCCTTGATGGTCTTGCCGGCCCAGCAGATAAGAAAGTACCTTTTTAGGCCAAAGCGCAGCGCCCCGGCAGCCAGGGCGGCCGGGTAAAAGAAGGGGTTGAGCACTGCCGCCAGTAAAAATAGGGTTATTGAGCCTTTTCGCTCCATTAACCGCATCAGTCGCTCGTAGATGGCCTGAACCCGGCGGTGCGTGCTGTTGTGAAAGGCGGTGCCGCCGCCATACCCGGTCATGTAGATGGTCACTGCCCCTATGGTCTCACCCAGACCGGCGACGGCGCCGACCAGCCAGGTATATTCCATCACCCGGCCCATGGCAAAGACCACGGCCAGCATGGGCACCGGGATGATGATGGTCGCCCCGCCCAGGATACTGATGAGGAAGGCTCCCAGGTAACCGTAGGCCCCCAGTCCCCGGACAAATTCCCAGTAATAAACGACCGCGCCCGCCATGAGCAGAGTGACGACGATACCCACAATGCCTAGGAGGTACGCTGCCCTGACCGACCATTTTTTGGCTGCCTGTTCCGTCATCTAATCGTTTTATTCTACCATAACCCGGCGGTCTCCTGCCAGACTCGGCACCGGGTTACGGTGCTCGGGCGGTTACCTTGGCGGCGGCTCTGGTGGTAAAGGTCAGGCCCTCAGCGCCAAGGTCAACTTTAACCGTGTCGCCTTCTTTGAACTCTCCCCGGAGCAACTTGCTGGCAAGAGGGTTTTCCACATAGCGTTCTATCACCCGCCGCAGCGGCCGGGCGCCGAAAGTCGGGTCGTAGCCTTCCCGGGCCAGCCAGGACTTTGCCTTCTTCGTTAGCTCAATTCCCAGCTTGCGTTCCGCCAATCTCTTCTCCAGGTCCTCGACCATCAGTTCCACGATGTCTCGCAGCTGCTCCTCGGTCAGCTCATGGAAAACGATGATTTCATCCAGCCGATTAATAAACTCGGGGCGGAAGGTTTTCTTTACTTCCGCCATTACCTTTTCCTTCATCGCCTCGTAGCCCTGTTTCCGGGCTCTGGCTCCGTCTCTGGCGGCGGCAAAGCCGAGGCTCGTCTCGCGCTTGATGAGCTCCACGCCGGCATTGCTGGTCATGATGATGACGCAGTTCTTGAAGTCAACCGTCCGCCCGTGGCCATCGGTCAGCCGCCCGTCATCCAGGAGCTGGAGCAGGGTATTGAATACCTCGGGATGCGCCTTCTCGATTTCGTCCAGCAGGATAACCCGGTAGGGGCGCCGTCTTACCGCCTCGGTAAGCTGCCCTCCTTCCTCAAAGCCGACATAGCCCGGCGGGGCGCCGATGAGGCGGGAGACAGTATGCCTCTCCTGGTACTCTGACATGTCAAGGCGCACCATGGTGTTCTCATCGTTAAAGAGGAACCAGGCGAGAGTGCGTGCCAGCTCGGTCTTGCCGACGCCGGTCGGCCCCAGGAATATGAAGCTGCCGATGGGACGCTTCGGGTCTTTCAGTCCGGACCGGCTTCTCCGGATGGCCTCGGCGATAGCCGTTACCGCCTCCTCCTGGTCAATCAGGCGTTCGTGGAGGCTCTCCTCCAGGTGGAGCAGTTTTTCCGCCTCACCCTCCAGCATCTGGGATACCGGGATGCCCGTCCAGCTGGAGACAAGCCGGGCGATGTTCTCCTCGACCACCGTCTCGCTGATTTTCTCCTGCTTGAGCCAGGCGTTTTTGGCCTGGTGGTACTCCTCTTCCAGGTGCAGTTTCTCCGCCTTGAGTCGGGCCGACTGTTCATAGTCCTGCCGCTGTGCGGCGGCTTCTTCTTCGTTACCCAATTGTTTCAGGCGCCGTTCCAGAGCCTGAATCTCCGGTGGTGTGCTCTCGGTGTCAATACGCAGCTTGCTCGCCGCCTCGTCAATCAGGTCAATCGCCTTGTCCGGTAACTGCCGGTCCGAGATATAGCGCTGGCTGAGCCGGGCGGCGGCCTCCAGGGCTTCGTCGCTGATTTTAATCTTGTGGTGCGCCTCGTATCTCGGCCTCAGGCCGTGGAGCATCTCAATCGTTGCCTCAACGGTGGGCTCCTCAAGGAATACCGGCTGAAGACGCCGTTCCAGCGCCTTGTCCTTCTCAACGAATTTACGGTATTCGTCCAGAGTGGTCGCGCCGACGCACTGCAATTCGCCATGGGCCAGGGCCGGTTTAAGCATATTGCTGGCGTCAATGGCACCTTCGGCGGCCCCGGCGCCGACTACGGTATGGATTTCATCAATGAACAGTATGACCTCACCCTCTGCCTGGCGGACTTCGTCCATGACTGCCTTGAGCCGCTCCTCGAACTCACCGCGGAACTTGCTCCCGGCCACCAGGGCGCCCATATCCAGGGCCACTACCTTTCGCCCTTTGAGAGAATTGGGGACATCATCGGCGGCGATTTTCTGGGCCAGCCCCTCGGCGATGGCGGTCTTGCCCACGCCGGCATCACCCACAATCACCGGATTGTTCTTGGTGCGCCGGGTAAGTATCTGCATGGTCCGCTTAATCTCCTCATCCCGACCGATAACCGGGTCAAGCTTGCCCTGGCGGGCAAATTCGGTCAGGTCGCGCCCGTACTTCTCCAGTGAACGGTAATGGCTCTCCGCATGGGCATCAGTGACCCGGTGTCCGCCGCGGAGCTTCTGGAGAGCGGAGTATACCTTCTCCTGGTCGACGCCAAGGTGCTTGAGAATGGCGGCGGCCTCTCCCTTCTCTTCATTGATGATGGCAATCAGTAAATGTTCGGTGCTGATAAACTCGTCCTTCAGCCTTCTTGACTCGGCATCGGCGGCCATAAAAAGTGCATTAATGCGCGGTGTAGTATAAATCTGCGTTGCCTCATGGGCAAGACGCGGGTTTTTCCCTAACGCCGTGTCCAGCTGCCGATACACCGCGTCAACATCAACGCCCAGCTCTCTAAGAATTTCACTGACCAGCCCTTTCTCCTGCTCGAGCAGGGCCAACAGGATATGCTCCACGTCCAACTGACTGTGACCATATCTACGGATTATTTCTTGAGAAAGAACCAGCGCTTCCTGCGCCAGCTCGGTAAATCTTTCCTGTTTCATTGGCTTACCCCCTTAACCTCTTTACTTCCGCCTGCAGTTCCTTCAGTTCGTTTTGCAGCTCGCTTACCCGCTGCGCCAGGCGCAGAATAACTTCCACCCCGGCCAGGTTAACTCCCATGTCGTCGACCAGCGTTTTTACCCGGCGGAGCAGGTCAAGGTCCCTCTCCGAGTAAAGGCGGATATTTCCCTGCGAGCGGTGCGGCTCTACGACGCCAATCCTCTCGTAGTAGCGCAGAGTATAGGTCTCAATGCCAAGCATTCTGGCGGCAACACTTATGATATAGCAGGGTTCGGTATTTCGGTCCATATTCACCTCCATTTAGGTCGGTCTGAGCTCGTTGAGCTGCCGGAAAAGCTCCTTCTCCTTCGGGGAGAGCTTCGTGGGCAGCACGATATTCACCCTGGCCAGCAGGTCGCCCCGGCCAGAGCTGCCCAGGTGAGGCATGCCCTGTCCGGCCAGGCGGAAGGAGCGTCCGTTCTGTGTCTCCGCTGGAATTTTCAGGGCCAGCTTGCCCTTGAGGGTGGGCACCTGGACCTCACCGCCGAGCATGGCTATGGTGAGCGGCACTGGTACGTCCACATATAAATTATCGCCCCGGCGTTCCAGCGAACGGTGCGGCTTGACCGATATCACCAGATAAAGGTTACCGCTGGCCCCGCCGTAGCCGGGCTGGCCCTTGCCGGCGATGCGCACCCGGGAGCCGGTCCTGACGCCGGCCGGGATTTTAACCTCAAGGCGCTTCCTCCGGGCTACCGCCCCGGCGCCCTGGCAGGTGGCGCAGGGCACATTTTGAATCCAGCCGCTGCCCTGGCAGCTGGCGCACGGTTCCTCAACCTGGAGGCTGAGGGTGCGGTTGGTCCCGTGATAGGCTTCCTCCAGGGTAACCTCGACCGGGGACTCGATGTCCCGCCCGCGCCTTGGTTGTGCCCGGCGGGTAGCCGGGCCGGCGCCCCGGAACAGCTCGTCAAACAGGCTGCCCAGGTCATCCCCGCCGAAGTGAAAGCTGGTGGTGCGGCCGCCTTGGCCAAAGTCCCGGAAGGGTGTCTGCGGCTGCGCCCGGGCGAACTGGTCGGCATACTGCCACCGGTCACCGAATTGGTCGTACTTTTTGCGGTTTTCCTTGTCCGAGAGGACCTCGTAGGCTTCATTGATTTCTTTAAACTTGGCCTCGGCCGACTTGTCGTCCGGATTGACGTCAGGATGGTGCTTACGTGCCAGCCGGCGGTAAGCCTGCTTTATCTCCGGCTCGCTGGCGTTCCGCTTGACGCCCAGCATCTCATAATAGTCTTTTTTAGCCATAGCCTTACCTCGATAACTCTATTAATAATTATATGTCATGGTATAAAATTAGTCAACAAATTATTATAAGATATCTGACAATGATTTGTGAAGTATGCGATGAAAGCTAAAAAGAGAGCCGGAAATAACTTTGTGAACCAGGCCGCTCTCCCGGCGGTAGTCTTTATCTTAAGAGTTATTTATCCCGGCCAGCCTGGGCAAAGATATCCAGGAATTTTTTCAGTATCCGGGCGGTGGCCCCCCAGATTACCTGCCCCTGATGGTGGTAGAAGTAGGCGGTGACGGTTTTACCATCTCGAATTTCCGGCTGCGAGCGGCCGCTCTCCAGCAGCGCCGAAACGGGGACTTCGATTATCGCCTCGGTCTCTTGGCCGTCCACCTGGAACCGGTACGGCCAGGGAATAAGCGCCACGAAAGGGGAGATGACATAGTTGGTCGCCACGCTGACTTCATCGTCCAGCTCGCCCAGTATCTCGACGTCTTTCGCCAGCAGGCCTATTTCCTCGGCGCACTCCCGCAGGGCGGTGTCCCGCAGTGTCTTGTCTCTTTTCTCGTGGACGCCACCGGGGAACGATATCTCGCCCTTGTGTTGGGCGACCTTGTCCGTCCGCTGGATGAACAGGATGTGGTACCGGCCCCGTTTCACATAGAGCGGCAGGATAACCGCGGCGGGTATCCGGGTGGGGTCGGTGATATACTGTTTCTCTCTGGAAGAGAGGGCCTGCTTCAGTCTTGGCGGCACGTTTCTATCTTAATACTATCTCCGTTGCCAGGACAAGTTGTCTTGACTTTTGAAGCCAAAAAACGATATAAAGAGAAGGCTTCCGTCTCAAGGGAGGTTCCATAATTAGCCGGGTCAAAGATTACATTGAGGTCTTAAAACCCCTGTCGAGTGTCCTGTTGACCTTTATCGGCGGTGCGGCGGCGTTTGTTGCCGGTGAGGGACAGCTATCCACGGAGTTAATCCTGGCCCTGGTGGCGATTTTACTCACGGCGGCCGGGGCTAACGGGCTGACCAATTATTGGGACCGTGACATTGATGCCCGGATGCAGCGCACCAGGAACCGGGCGCTACCGGCCGGGCGCATTTACCCTCCGCGGAAGGTATTGCCTTTGATAGCCGGCCTGATTATTATCGGCCTGGTTCTTGCCTGGTGGTTGCACCCCTATGTTTTCCTGGCTGGCCTGGGCGGCACCCTGGCCGCCGCTACCTGGCGCAAAAAAGTGACCTGCGTTTATCCCCAGGGCACTCTCGCCAGCTGCGCGCCGGTGCTCATGGGGTGGCTGGCCGTTAAGCCGGTCTTGAGCTGGGAGCTGCTGCTCCTGTGTGTCCTGATTGCTCTCTGGCTGCCGCTGCACGTCTGGAGCCTGATAATTTCTCACCGGGAAGATTACTTGCAGGCCGGGCTGAGCTACTTCCCGATTAGCTGCGGGGTCAGGCACGCGGCGAAGATACTGCTGGTATTTTCCCTGCTGCTTTATGCCGCCTCGGTAAGTCTTTATTTCATCGGCGGCTTCGCCTGGCTCTACCTGACCTCGG
>DAOWCR010000142.1 GCA_030639445.1 Dehalococcoidales bacterium | reverse complement strand
CGTGCACTCGATGAACTTGCTGGTCATGGATTACAGGCGATATGTGATGGAAGTACGAAGATAGATTTTAAGAATCTATTACATTAAAAGCACTTACTATAGCACTTTTGAGGCAACTTACCGACTTTTGGGGCAAAAGGCACTTATAAGGCAGAGCCCTAAAAAACCTTAGGGGGGTGAGGTAGATAAAAATACTGGTGGTCGGGGGTGGGGCCAGGGAGCACACCCTGGTCTGGAAGCTGGCCCAGAGCCCCAGAGTCAAGGAGATTTATGCCGCTCCGGGTAACGCCGGCACGGCTCAACTCGCCCGCAACCTGGAGATAAACCCCACCGATATAGAAGCACTGGCCGAATTCGCCCAAGAAAATAAAATCGACCTCACCGTCGTCGGGCCGGAAGCGCCGCTGGCGGCGGGCCTTGCCGACCGGTTTCTGAGCCTGAACTTACCTGTCTTCGGCGCCACCAGAGCCGCCGCCGAAATAGAGTCCAGCAAAGTATTCGCCAAGGAGCTGATGCAGAAGTATAATATCCCCTGCGCCCGGAGCGCCAGTTTCGCCGACTACCACCAGGCAAAAGAGTATGTGCGAAGGCAAAAGCCGCCGATAGTTATAAAGGCCGATGGGCTGGCGGCGGGCAAAGGCGTGGTTATCACCGAGTCGGTCCCGCAGGCACTGGAGGCCCTGGCCAGCTTCATGGAGGCCAAGACGCTGGGGGCGGCCGGCGACCGGGTAGTGATTGAAGAGTGCCTCTCGGGAAGGGAGATGAGCGCCTTCGCCTTCACGGACGCCCGCACCGTGGTCCCGATGGTACCCGCCTGCGATTACAAGCGGATATACGATAACGACCGGGGGCCCAATACCGGCGGCATGGGCAGCTTCAGTCCGCCGCAATTTTTCGATGCGGCACTGGATAAAGTGGTACAGGAGAGAATCATGGCGCCGGCGGTAAACGCGATGCGCCAGGAAGGGAGGCCCTATAAGGGCATCCTCTACGGCGGCCTGATGATTACCAATTCCGGGCCAAAAGTGCTAGAATTTAATGCCCGGTTCGGTGACCCGGAGACGCAGGTCGTCCTGCCCCGACTCAAAACCGACCTGGTGGATATTATGCAGGCGGTGGTCAACGATAACCTTGACCAAATAAGTATAGAATGGAGCGAGGCGGCCTGTGTCGGGGTAGTCATGGCATCCGCCGGCTATCCCGGCAGCTACCAGACCGGCTTCCCCATTACGGGACTGGATGAGCCGGACAGGGACATAATGGTCTTCCATGCCGGGACGAAAACAGGGCCGGCCAAAGGCCAGGTGCTAACCAACGGAGGGAGAGTCCTTACCGTGGTCGCCACCGGTAAAGATATTAATGAAGCCAGGGAAAAGGTCTATCACAATATTTCCCGAATTCACTTTGAGGGCAGCTATTACCGCCGGGACATCGCCAAAATAGACTCAGAAAAGAGGTAAGATAAAATGCCACTGGTCGCCGTAGTCATGGGCTCCAAATCAGATAACGAGGCGCTCCAGCCGACGCTGGAAATATTAAGCCAGCTCGGCATTGATTATGAGGTAAATGTAATTTCCGCCCACCGCACCCCGGAAAAAGCCAGGCAGTACGGCATGGCCGCCCGAGAGCGTGGGATTGAGGTGATAATCGCCGCCGCGGGAGGCGCCGCCCACCTGCCCGGGGTACTGGCCAGCTGGACCACTCTGCCCGTCATCGGTGTGCCATTGGCGACCGGTGAACTAAAAGGAGTTGATGCCCTCTACTCCATAGTCCAGATGCCCGCCGGGATACCGGTGGCCAGCGTCGCCATCGGCAGTGCCGGAGCAAAGAACGCGGCTTACCTGGCCGCCGAGATTTTGGGACTGAAGTATGATAGTATTAGGCAGACCTACGAAAAGTACCGAAAGGACTTGCAGGGAGAGAAGAAGTGATCGAGCGGTATTCCCGACCCCGGATGAAAAGAGTCTGGTCGGATGAAAACAAGTTCAACAAGTGGCTGGAAGTAGAGATTGCCGCCTGTGACGCCTGGGCCGAGCTCGGCGTTATTCCCCGGGAAGCCATGCTCAAGATAAAGCTGGCCCGGTGCAATATCAAGCGGATGGAAGAGCTCCTCGGAGAAACGCACCACGATATGACCGCTTTCCTCAGCTCGGTAGCCGAGAGCCTGGGAGAAGAATCACGCT
>DAOWCR010000004.1 GCA_030639445.1 Dehalococcoidales bacterium | reverse complement strand
TTATCTTCCCGCGTCCTCCTACGTTGATCACCCCGACCTCGCGACGCTGTGTGAAATACTCCGCAGCCAGCTCTTTGGCTGAAGAAAGAGTCAGCTTCCGTTCCACCGGTGCCGCCGAACCAATGATTACACGGTCAACATTTGAATACAGGAGCGTGATTTCTGCCTGCTGAAACAAATGGTCGACTAGCAATGACGAGCGTAATTCATCGGTCGTCATACGTTGATACCTGACATTATCTACCGAATAACGTGTTTCCATTTTTATCCTTCTACCCCCCTTAATCTAATTCTAATAACCTGTAGAGCCAAAGTCTAGCCGGAGTGCTGGCGCCCGTCATCTCGACAACCACCCGCCGTCCACATTTACGATAGCGCCGTGTATATAGTCAGATGATGACGACGCTAGAAAGACAACGATACCTTTGAGGTCATCAGGCTCTCCCCAACGCCCGGCTGGAATCCGCTCTAAAATCGATTTACCGCGTACCGCATCATTGCGTAGTGCTTCCGTGACTCGTGTGGCGATGTAACCCGGGGCAATGGCATTGACATTTACGCCATGAGTTGCCCACTCATTGGCCAGTGCTTTAGTCAGCTGGCCAATCCCGCCTTTGCTGGCAGCATAGCTTGGCACTAGAATACCACCTTGGAAAGTCAGCATCGAAGCCACAAAGATTACCTTGCCCGAACCCCTCGCCACCATTTCCTTACCTATCTCGCGTGTGATGACAAAATGGGAGTTCAAATTAGTTTCCATTACCTTATCCCAGTACTCATCAGGGTGCTCTACCGCTGGTTTGCGCATGATAGTACCCGCATTGTTCACCAGGATATCAATAATAGGATTGTCAGACTTCACTCGGGAGACGAAGTCGTACAGGGCCTTCCGCTCAGCAAAGTCGCAGGTATAGCCTCTGAACTTTCGGCCTAGAGATTTTACCTCCTGCTCTATCTCGCTGCCCGATTCTTCCAGAGTGACACTAACCCCGATGATATCAGCACCAGCCTCGGCCAGCGCCAATGTCATAGCCCGGCCGATACCGTGCTTACAACCGGTCACCAGGCCAGTTTTACCGTCGAGCTTGAATTTCTCCAGTATGCTCATCTTTTCCTCCATCATTATTTAATCGCGGTACTTCAATAAAAACTTCATGAAGTTATCACCTCGCTCAATTTTCTACCTGATAAACTCCGAAGATGTTCTTGGTCTCTAATAATTTATCTCTTATTACCAAATTTTGCAATTTCATCTGTACGGAAACAAACTCGTATGCCCCGCAGGGTGATGATTCTGGCCATAGAATATGCTACACTTTGCCTGGATAAAACTCCGCAGTTTGGATCGGCATACGGTTCCGCAGAATCAATTTACTCAAAGAAGGTGGGAAGGTGAAAGGCAATGTTCTGATAGCCCAGTCCGGTGGTCCCACGGCCGCCATAAACTCCAGCTGCTGCGGCATCATTCAGGAAGCGCTCAAACATGGAGAAGAGATTGACGGGATTTACGGCGCGGTTAACGGGATTCTTGGCGTGCTCCGTGAAGAGATGCTCGACTTGCAGAAAGAAGACCCGGCGACCATAGAGCGGCTGAAGCAAACGCCCTCCTCAGCTCTCGGTTCCTGCCGCTACAAGCTAACGGAAGAGGAATATGACCGTGTACTTGAGGTTCTGCCAGCCCATAACGTCCGGTATTGTTTCTTTATCGGCGGCAACGACACGATGGACACGGCCGACAAGGTGGATAAGCTGGCCAGGCAGCGTGGCTATGAACTGCGGGTTATGGGGGTTCCGAAAACGGTGGACAATGACCTGGTGGCTACGGACCACTGCCCGGGTTACCCTTCCGCGGCCAGATGGCTGGCCATTGCGGTCCGCGATGCCGGACTGGATACGAAGGCGATTTACACCACGGACAGGGTTAAAATCATAGAGACCATGGGGCGTGACTCGGGCTGGTTAACGGCGGCCACGGCTTTAGCCCGAGATAAGCCCGGCGACCCGCCGCACCTGATTTACCTTCCGGAGCACCCTTTCGACACGGAGAGGTTTCTGGTGGATGTGAAACGGGTTTATGATGAACTGGGCTATGTGGTGATAACGGTCTGTGAAGGGCTCCGGGACAAGGAAGGCCGGATACTTGCCGAGTCAAAGCAAGCGGTGGATGTCGATACGTTCGGGCACGCTCAGCGCGGGGGAATTGCCGACTTGCTTTGCCATTTGATAAAGGACAGGCTCGGGATTAAAGCGAGGTTTGATAAACCGGGAACGGTACAGCGGGTCTCCATGATGTGCGCTTCTGAAGTGGGACTGAAAGAGGCCTACCAGGCGGGAAAAGCGGCTGTCGAGCAGGCGGTGCGGGGCAAATCGGGCTATATGATAACCCTGGAACGCATGCCCGGCAGGAAATATAAGTGCACGACGGGCCTGGTAGAGCTCGAGCGCGTGGCCAATCGGAAACGAATGGTGCCCGACGAATTCATAAACGAGGACGGCAACGACGTGACCGGGGAATTCCTGGAATGGCTCAGGCCGCTCATACGGCCAGGCTTGACCGAATACGCTCATCTGAAAAGAGTTTTTGTCAAGAAGAAGCTGGGCTAATTCCGGGTAGTGGAGCGGGAGACGAGGCTCGAACTCGCGACCCTCTGCTTGGGAAGCAGATGCTCTGCCACTGAGCTACTCCCGCTTAAAGCCATATCCATTTTAACGCCAAAAGGGAAAAGTGTAAAGAGGCCGGGCCGGCCTCACTAAAAAAGGGTGGCGCAACCCGCGGTTTGCGCCCGCACTTGACAAACGGATTTCTTTAGTGGTAGACTATCACCCGGTGGTTTCAGGTAAGGTTATCATATACTCAGGTAAATTGAATTTACTCAGGTTCTGGATGACCAACTCAAACCAACTATTTAGAGAGAGGAGGTCATCCCATGAGCTTTGAAGAAAAGACCCTCCAGTGTGCCGATTGCGGGGCCGAATTCGCCTTCACCGTTGAGGAACAGGAATTTTTCCAGTCCAAAGGCTACACCAACGAGCCCAAACGCTGTCCTTCCTGTCGTCAGACCAGGAAAGCGGAACGCTACGGCGGTGGTGGTGGTGGCTACGGCTACCGACCCCAGCGCCAGATGTTCCCCGTAGTGTGTGACCAGTGTGGCAAGGAAACAGAAGTACCTTTCGAACCGCGCCAGGGCAGACCGGTTTACTGCAGCGACTGCTACAACCAGGTAAAATCCAGGTAAAAACAGGCAAATAGTCTTTTTTAAACTTGGTGACCGACATGGGCCGGGAATTCCCGGTCCATGTTTATTTTGGCACCTAGCTCCACTCGCCGGCCTCCGGCCAGACCCGCACCAGCTCTTTCGCCAGAGAGCGGTGCCCCGGCATGCCCAGAGTCGGGTCTTCCTGGAAGAGCTTTATCGCCTCACGGCGGGCCAGTTCCAGCAGCGCCACGTCGAAAAGCCGGGCCATGCGGAGGTCGGGCAGGCCGCTCTGCCGCGTGCCGAAAAATTCCCCCGGACCCCGCAGTTTTAAGTCCTCTTCCGCCAGCTCAAAGCCGTCCTGAATTTTTTCTATTATGTCAAGTCTCTCCCGGGCCACCTCGGAGGGGTTCTCGGCCAGCAGCATGCAGTAGCTCTGCTCTGTCCCCCGCCCCACCCGGCCCCGGAACTGGTGCAGCTGCGAGAGACCGAAACGGTCAGCGCTTTCCACCAGCATTACCGTGGCGTTCGGCACATCGATACCGACCTCCACCACCGGTGTGGAGACCAGGATGTCCAGCCCGCCGGAGCGAAAACGGTGCATCACCTCGCCTTTTTCTCCGGCGGAAAGACGCCCGTGCAGCAAGCCCATCCTCAGGTCCGGGAAGACCTCCCGGGACAGGCGCTGGTACTCCGCCACCGCCGCCTGAGCGGCGATAGCCTCGGACTCCTCAATCAGGGGGCAGACAATAAAAGCCTGGCGGCCGCCGGCCACCTGGCGCCGCAAGAAAGCATAGCCGCTATTCCGCTGCCACGGTTTGAGCCACTTGGTCTTCACCGCCTGCCTTCCGGGGGGAAGCTCGTCAATGACCGACAGGTCAAGGTCACCGTATAAGGTCAGCGCCAGGGTGCGGGGGATGGGCGTGGCCGTCATCACCAGCATGTGAGGCCGGAACCCTTTCTGCCGCAGCGCCGAGCGCTGGCTAACCCCGAAACGGTGCTGTTCGTCCACCACCACCAGTCCCAGCCTGGGGAACTCCATTCCTTTCTGTATCAGGGTATGCGTGCCGATAATAATATCTACATCACCTTCCAGGACGCGCTGCTGGAGCTCCTTTTTCCTCGCCTGGTTGATATCACCCACCAGCAGCGCCACCGTCAGCGGGCGGGACAGAAGCCCGGCGTAACTCCGCAGGTAGGTCTCTTTCTCTTCCGCCTGTCCCGTCCGGGACAGAAGCGCGTCAATGGTGGCAAAATGCTGCTCCGCCAGAATCTCGGTGGGCGCCATGAACGCTCCCTGGCAGCCGTTGGCTACGGCCGTAAGCAGGGCGGCGGTGGCCACCACCGTCTTGCCGCTGCCCACCTCCCCCTGTAACAGCCGGCACATCGGCTGCGGCTTCTGCAAATCGGCCAGTATCTCCTGAAGCACTTTCTGCTGGGCGGCCGTCAGCGTAAAGGGTAAAGACTTGAGAAAAACTTCCCGCAGTGGTGCCTCGGTATCGAGGGCGCTGTCCGGCTGGCCTGCCTGCCAGTCATGCTTCTTGCTCATTACGCCCAGCTGGAGCAGAAAAAGCTCGTCAAAAGCCAGCCTGACCCTGGCCCTGTCTTTCAAGGACCCGTCTTCCGGATAATGGGCCTGGCTTATCGCCGGCGGCAGCTCCAGCAGGTCACAGCGCTGCCGCAGCTCCGGCGGCAGGAAGTCCGCCCGCTGCCACGCCCACTGGTCAACCACCTCTTTCATCAGTTTTCTGACCTGCCGGGGACGCAAGCCCTGGGTCAGCGGGTAGACCGGCACCAGGCGCCCGGTGTGGATTGAGTCTTTGGCCTCCACCATCTCCCACTCTGGCGACTCAAAGACAGGCCGCCCCTTAAACAGGCTGACCCGCCCGCTGAGCACTATCCGGGTATTGGTCGGCAGTTTCTTCGCCAGGTAGGGCTGATTGAACCACACCACCCGGATATTACCGGTCTCATCGCCCACGATAGCTTCCGTGCCCCGCCGCCGCCCCCCCAGCATGGTTACCTTGGCCTGCCACACGTTAGCGATGACGGTCTGTTCTTCGCCCTCGCCAAGCTGCGAGATGAATTTCACCTGGCTGTAGTCCAGGTGCCGGTGCGGGAAGAAATAGAGCAGGTCACGGACCGTCTTGACTCCCAGTTTGCCAAATTTAGCTGTCCAACTGGAGCTGATGCCCTTGATAACTGTAATCGGCGAATCCAGACCAGGGCTGTCTGCCTGGGCCGGCGGTCCGCCAGCTGCCGGTTTCCTGGCCCCGGGCAGGGCGGTCATGACTTTTGCCGGTGGTTCGGCGGCCTCCCCTTCCCCACCTCCCGCCCCGGCCAGTCGGTGCAGGACGTCATCCACCCACTCTTTACGCTGCGGTTTGGTCAAAGAGGCATAGCCGGAGCTATCCACCAGTTTACGAAAAAGTTTCCGCAGGTGAGGGTCGGTTATCGACTCTTCCGCCGGACCCGACCAGTTGCCGAGGAACCTGTCCAGACCACCAAATACCGCCGAATCGACGTAACCCTTTTTCTGCTCAAGCTCAAGTATCTTCCGCAGAGGCTCAGCATTCATTTTTGACTGATGTCACGCCTTTTCCGCTTCCAGGACAGATACCGCCAGGGCGCCCGGGCCGGCATAGGTGCCCACCACCGGGCTGATGGTTGACCGGTAGATGCGTTCCCTGGGGAAAAACGAACTGAAACGCTCAACCAGCGCCTCGGCATCATCCGGAGTAGTGCAATGCTCCACCGCCAGCGCTTCAACATTGGGAAAATTGGCGGCCGAGTTAGATAAATAGTCGATTCCGGCGGCCTTAGACCGCACCCTGGTTATCGGCGACATCACCCCGTCTTTTATGGTGAGTATCGGCTTAAACGATAGCACTGAGCCCACAAAGCCCTGTGCCTTGCCGATACGCCCTCCCTTGGCCAGGTACTTCAGGGTATCAAAATAGCAAATAAGATGTGACCGGGCCATCGCCCGCTGCACAAAATCAACCAGTTTGTCCAGACCGGCCCCCGCCCGGGCCGCCTTGACCGTGCTGACAACTATCAGTCCCAAGCCCATGGCCACCGTCTGAGAGTCAACGATTTCAACCCGGCATTTCCCTTCCAGTAGATTCTTGGCCTGTAGCGCCGACTGATAGGTGCCGCTGAGCTTGCTGGACAGGGTAATCACCAGAATTTCATCGGTCTCCTTGGCCAGTTTCTGGTAAATTTCCAGAAAATCATGGGGCGTCGGCTGTGTCGTCGACGGCAGGGCGGCGTCCTGCACCAGCCGGCGGTAAAATTCATCGGTGGTCATTTCAATCCTGTCCCGGTACACCTCCTCGCCAAAACGCACGTAGAGTGGCACCACGTTTATCCCCAGCTCCCCAACCAGGTCACCGGTAATGTCCGACAGGCTATCCGTAATTATTTTAACCGCCATAGTGAGCCCCCCTTCTATTCAACAGAAACGATGTAATCATAGTGAGGCTGGCCGCCCTGAATTACCTCAATCTGTAACTGCGGGTACTTCTCCCGGATACTGCCGCTGACCTGTTCCGCCTCATCCGTTTCGGCGTCAGCCCCGCAGTAAACGGTAATCACCTCAGCTTTTTCCAGATCTAACCGGGCCAGCACCTGGTCCAGGACATCAGTGGTACTATTGCCCACCGCCACCAGGTCTCCCTCCAGGAAGCCGATGGGCTGCTTTTTCTTAATCTCCAGTCCGCCCAGCCGGGTGGCGCGCACCGCCCGGGTAATTTCAATAGACCTTACTGCGGCGGCCGCTTTCTGCATCAGCTGAGTATTTGTTTCCAGGTTCGCCTCATAATCAAAGGCTAAAAGCGCGGCCACTCCCTGGGGAATCGTCTTCGTCGGCACCACTTCAATAGTTTTCTCGGTCAAAGACTGGACCTGGTTGGCCGCCGCCACGATATTTTTGTTGTTGGGTAGCATAATAATCTTATCCGAGGCCACCCGCTCCACCGCCTGGAGCAGGTCTTTGGTGCTCGGGTTCATGGTCTGCCCGCCGGGAACTACGGCCGACGCCCCCAGGCTGGTGAAAACCTCGGTAAGCCCGTCACCGGCCACCACCACGATAATACCGGTATCAACGGCCGGGGCTTTCTCTCTCTGCATCTCCAGATAGTCCTGGTGCTGCTCATCCATATTCCGAATTGATACCTGGTGCATGGTGCCCAGGTCGGCGGTGTAAGCGAGCACCTCGCCCGGGTCTAAAGTATGAATATGAATCCTGACGGCCGCCTCATCACCGACGACAATCAGAGACTCGCCCTTCTTTTCCAGCTTCTTTTTAATCTTGCCCGTGTCAATCTTCTCTCCCTTGAGCAGAAATTCGGTGCAATACCCGTAGGGTATCTCATCCGCCGCTATCATCTCCGGCAGCTTGGTGGCATGAATATCACCGACGATTATTTGCGGCTTGCGGAACCGCATCTGCTCCATTTCACCCCGGAGATAACGGAGAGCGCCCTCCAGGATGGTATACAGGCCCTGCCCGCCGGCGTCCACCACCCCGGCCTCCCTCAGCACCCGGAGCAGGTTAGGAGTGTTGGCCACCGACTCACTGGCGGCGTCAACCACCGCCTCCATGACCGGAATCAGGTCGTCGCCATCACCGGCAACCTGCGCCTGGGCGGCGGCGGCCACGTCTTTGATGACGGTGAGCATTGTCCCTTCCACGGGGTTGCTCAACCCGTTGTAGGCCATGGCCGCTGACTGCTGCAGGGCGCTGGCCAGCTCAACGGCGGTAAACGTTTCTTTTTCCGCCAGGCTCTGGGCCAGCCCGCGCAGAATCTGCGATAAAATAACGCCGCTGTTTCCCCGCGCCCCCATCAAGGCCCCCTTGGCCATCGCCTGGGCCACCGCCGCGGCGCTATTGTCCGGCGCCCGATAGGCTTCTTCTATCGTGGAACGCATGGTCAGCAGCATGTTGGTCCCGGTATCGCCGTCAGGCACCGGAAAAACGTTCAGGGCATCAATCTCGGAAGAGCTTTTCTCCAACCAGCCGGCGGCCGCGGCGAACATTTCCCTTAAATCCTGGCCGCCGATGGTATTAACCTGCTTCATTTTACATCGTCCTTGCCAGGCCCAGCCTGACTATGCTAGTATCTAATTGGTTTATACATATTACACTAAGTCTATTTCAGAGTCAAAGGAGAATCCAGATTGAAGTGCGATTTATGCGGCAAAATACCGCAGTTCGGCCATAATGTCAGCCACTCCAAGCGCCACACCAACCGCCGCTTTCTGCCCAATATTCACCCGGCGAAGGTCAACATAAACGGCCAGATGAAACGGCTCAAACTGTGCACCCGCTGCCTGCGCACCCAGCATAAAGCGGCCAAAGCGGCCTAGCTTATCCGGTGACCTGCCCCCTCTTTCATAGAAACTATAAACTCTAATTTCTAAATCCAAAACAAATCCAAAATTGTTTGGTTTCTTTGGATTTTGGTTATTTGATATTGTTTAGAGCTTGAGAATTAGTATTTAGTATTTTAGTAAAGAGGAGCTCCGCCTTACCTGAACTTCTTCTCCCCCGATTATCTTTCTGGCAACAGCCAATACCTGCGCCACCTAGTCATTCCGGAACGGACGATATGGCGCTTATCGCCAGCCTCACCCACCTTCTCCGTGAGCCGGGCCTCAATCGCCATGTTGAGGGTTTATCACTGCTTGAAGCTAAAGTTCTGCGTCAAGAAACCTTTTATTTCAGAATAGACCGCCGGATATTGCCAGCGGTAGTCGTGCCCCGGTGCCCGGAGAACCGTCAGTATCTTACCCGGTGCTTCCTCTTCCGGGGGATACTGGCCAACCAAATCTTTCAGACTGGCCCAGAGTATGGTGGGAACATCCCCCTGGCTGAAGGAATCAGGCATTACGCCATTACCGTTCAACAATAGCGTCCTGTCCAGCATAGCATTACGGTGCCAGAAAGGAGAGCCGGTTTGAACGCTGTAGACCTGCGGGTTATCCCGCAAAATATTCATGGCCGTATCGGCAATAACGGTGCCGTTACTTTCCCCGGTGATGATAACCTTGAGGTCAGGAATGTGGCTGGTGAGAAACTCCACCCGGTAGGCCAGGTTCTCCGCCTTGGACGGATAGACCGCCAGTAGCTCCACGAACTCGTCAATCATCCCGCGGAGATTACTTTCCGTCCGCTGATAGTCCAGCATCAGCGAGGTATAGCCCATGCTGGCTAACTCGGACTCAATGCCGTCAAAAATGGTGCACCAGCCCGGAGAGTTATCCAGGAATTTCCACCCCCAGCCACCCGAATTGAAGATGACCACAAAATCCCGGTCCCTGGCCTCCACATACATGGCCAGCAACTGATTGGTAAAATCCTGGGACTTTGCCTGGTAGTCCCCGAATAATTCCAGCGCCAGTTCGACGGCATCCTCGGCGACCGACTCCGGCACCGCGGCCAGGCCAGGTGTGTATAACGGGCTCCCGCCCATCTCGACATCACGGGTTACCCCCACCGCCGTATAGGCCACGGCAACCAGCACCACCCCGAGGAGCAGCACTGCGGCTAAGGCCACCAGTATGCCGAGTTTACGCAGATTGTTCGCCATTTTTGATATTATCTCACAAATCGGCCTTTAATGTAATACCCCGGTCAAGCACTGCTGGAGAGCGCTTCGTCCAGAATGCCCAGTGCCTCATCAACCTCATCGTTGCCGATAGTCAGGGGAGGCATCAGGCGCAGGGCATTGGGCTTCACCCGGTTGACCAGCAGGCCTCTTTCCAGGCAGGCGGTCAACAGTGACGCGCCAATATCCTGGTTAAACTCTATGGCCACCAGCAACCCGCGCCCGCGTACATCGGTAACGACCTCATATTTTCGCTTCAGTTTTTCCAGTCCGTCCAAAAGGTACTGCCCCACCTTCCCGGCATTGCCGGCAATATTATGGTCAAGGATAAACTTCAGCGTGGCGTAAGCGGCGGCACAGGCCAGCGGATTACCGCCAAAGGTAGAGCCGTGTTCTCCGGGAACAAAAACGGAGACTTTATCCCTGGCCAGAATCGCCCCGATGGGCACGCCACCACCTAATCCCTTGGCCAGAGTCATGATATCCGGCTTAATTCCGTATTGTTCGTAGGCGAAAAGAGTCCCCAGCCGTCCCATGCCGGTCTGAATCTCATCCAGAATAAGCAGTATGCCTTTCCGGTCACACCAGTCCCTCACTTTTCTCAGATAATTATCGTCAGGCAGGATGACGCCCCCCTCTCCCTGCACCGGCTCCAGCATCACCGCGCAGGTCCGGGCACTGGTTACCGCCTGTATCGCCTCAAGATTATTATACGCCACGTTGATAAAGCCGGTGGGCAGGGGCAGAAAGGGCTTCTGGTGTTTGACCTGTCCGGTAGCCGCCACCATGGCCAGGGTGCGCCCGTGAAACGAGCCGGTGGTGCTGATTACCTCGTAAGCTCCCGCCAGGTGGTGCTGTCCGTACCGCCGGGCCAGCTTCACCGCGCCTTCATTGGCTTCCGCCCCGCTATTACTGAAAAAGACCTTGTCCAGGCAGCTATTCTTGACCAGAAGCTCGGCCAGTTGAATCTGAGGGATGGTGTAGAACTGATTTGAAGTTTGAATCAGGGTACTCGCCTGCTCGGCCACCGCCCGGGCAATGGCCGGGTGAGCGTGTCCCAGGCTGTTGACCGCCCAGCCGGCTACAAAGTCCAGGTACTGGCGGCCGTTATCGTCCCACACCCGCGCGCCTTCTCCCCTGACCAGGGTCAACGGTACGCGGTCCACCGTGTGCATAAAGTATTTACTTTCCAGTTCCGGCCAGCTACTCATTTTACAAACTCCCATCTGGTGAGATTTTCCCTGCCCCTTTAACTTTTATGTTCCAATATGTCATTGCGAGCCCTTCCGTTGAAGGGCGAAGCAATCCCTTTTTACACGATATGTCTCCCCCTTTCGTAAAGGGGGACTAAGGGGGATTTCCAAAACCCCATCCCCCTTTATCCCCCTTCCCCTTGACAAGGGGAAGGGGGAAGGGTTTATCAGAGAGGCTTCGCCTCTCTTTGACTCTCCCTTTTTCAGGCTTCGTCCCTCCAAAGCTCCCTCACTAATCTTTATATATCGTCGTGCCGCCGCCTCGCCCCTCTACCTCCCGGAGCAGGGCGTGCGACACCCGGCCGTCAATAATACGCGCCGTGGGCATCGTCGCCAGAGTTCTCAGGCAGGCTTGAATCTTGGGAATCATCCCCCCGGCAGCCACCCCGGAAGCCAGCAAGGCCTTTGCTTCATGGGTGGATAGCCGTGGCAATAGCTTTCCCGACCGGTCAACGACACCGGCCACATCGGTCAAAAAGATAAGGCCGGCCGCCCTCATGGCCACCGCTATCTCGCCCGCCACGCTGTCGGCATTAATGTTCAGTATCGGCGGCGCCTCAGCCGGTCTATCGGCCGAGTGAAGGCCCAGCGGAGCAATAACCGGAATATAGCCCGCCGCCAGCAGGGTTTCCAGAATCGCCGTGTCCACTTTCACCACTTCCCCCACGTAGCCCAGCTCTATATCCTCAATCTTACTTTGCAGCAGGGCGCCGTCCACGCCGCTGAGGCCGATGGCCCGCCCTCCCCGGTTATTGAGAGCGGCCACAATCTCTTTATTGGTCAGTCCGGCCAGCACCGCCGCCGCCACCTCCAGCGTCGCTTCATCGGTTACCCGTTTGCCGTGGACGAACCGGGTAGAAATCCCCTGCCGGGAAAGCCACCCGGTCAATTGCTGGCCGCCGCCGTGGACGACCACCAGCGACCGGCCCTGCTTCTGGAGACAGACCAGGTCTTCCATAGTGGTGTCACTGCTTCCCAGAGCCACCCCGCCTATCTTGACCACAATCACCTTACTCAACTCAATCCTCGCCGGCCATAATACCCGTCAGGTGGTATATTGACTGTTAATGGTGACATATTCCTCGGACAGGTCGCAACCCCAGGCAGTCGCCTCGGCGTTACCCAGGTTAAGGTTCAAAGCTATGGGCACTTCACCGCCCTTCAACACCTGCACCACCTCGGCTTCGTTAAAAGGCAGCGGGCACCCGTCTCTCACCAGGCAGATATGGCCGATATGAAGCTCGATTTTTTCCGCGATAACCTCCACCCCACTCCGCCCCACCGCCGCCAGAATCCGCCCCCAGTTGGGGTCGCTGCCGTGCACCGCGGACTTCACCAGCGGCGAGCTGACTATGGTCCGGGCCGCCAGCTTTGCCTCGGCCGGACCGGGGGCACCGCTGACGGTAACCTCAATGAGCCTGGTAGCCCCCTCGCCGTCACGGGCCGTGGCTTTAGCCAGATGGACACAGAGCTTATCCAGGGCCTGCTGGAAAGCATCCGCCTGGCGGCTGCCCCGGGAAATAGTCCCTCCTCCGGCCAGCCCGTTGGCCAGGATAAGCACCGTATCGTTGGTGCTGGTATCCGTATCGATGGAGACCATATTAAAAGAAATATCTACCGCCCGGCGTAATGCCGACCGGAGAAAGTCCAGCGCCACGCTGGCATCGGTGGTTAAAAAGCAGAGCAGGGTCGCCAGGTCAGGATGAATCATCCCCGAGCCTTTGACCGCCCCGCCGATGATTGCCTCGCTCCCCTCAATGCCAACCGCCACCTCCTTGGGCACGGTGTCCGTGGTCATCATGGCCCGGGCCAGCTCATGGCCGCCGTCTCTGGAGAGGGTGATTTGTCCCATGCCGGCTCTCAGGCGCGCCATCGGCAGCGGCTGGCCGATTACTCCGGTGCTGGCCACCAGGACTTCTTCCGGCACGGCGCCCACCACCCCGGCGGCCAGCTCCGCCATTTCCGTCCCGTCCACCAGGCCCCGTTCCCCGGTACAGGCATTGGCGCAGCCGCTATTGACCACCACGGCCCTGGCCTTCCCGTTCCGCAATCGCTGCTGGCACAAAATTACCGGCGCGGCTTTAACCCGGTTGGTGGTAAACATGCCCGCCGCGACGCAGGGCACCTCGGAAGATAGAATGCCCAGGTCCAAACCGCTTTTCTTCTTGATACCGGCCCCGGTGGCGCCGGCCTGAAATCCTTCCGGTGAGGTAACGCTGCCCGAAGGGATAAACTCCGTCCCGTTTTTCATTACGAAAACTATATCACACCAAATTCACTTAGGCAATGCTGTTATTAGGGACCCCATACCCCTTTAGCCTTTTATTTGGTGACCCCATCCCCCTTTTATCCCCCTTCCCCTTGGCAAGGGGAAGGGGGAGGCTTTGAGAGCGGGACTTCGTCCCTCTAATACTCCCTATAAAAAACATTTGGAGGCTTCGCCTCTCTTGGACTTTCCTCTGGTATCTTTCCTATTAAGAGAGGCTGGGGGAATTATGGTTTCCGAAGGGACTGGCGCCCTTTCGGGCTTCCCCCTGTCACTAGCCTGGCTCTAAAGTTAAGAACGTGGGGTGTCCAAGAGAGGTGAAACCCCTCTTTCAAATTATTCCCCCTCTCCTTATCAAAGGAGAGGGGGACAGGAGGTGAGGTTCCCATATAGAAAAAAGGAAGCCGGCTGCCTACAATTCTGGTATCTGAGGTTGACATCTAATCCCAATCGTGATACACTTCCTTTCTGTTATGAAAATTATACGTTACAAAATCGGCAACCAGACGGAATACGGCATCCTGGAGGGCGAAAGGGTACAGGCCCTCGATGGTGACCCCTACCGGCAAATCAAAAAAAGTGACCGCACTCATAAACTGACCGACCTGACACTCATCTGCCCCTGCACCCCGACCAAAATCGTGGCCATAGGCCTCAACTACTACAGCCACGCCAAAGAAGCGAACCAGCCCATCCCCAAAGAACCGATGATGTTTTACAAGCCGTCATCCGCCGTCATCGGCCCCGAAGAAAAAATCATATATCCGAAAGGTTCCCAGCATCTCGACTATGAATGTGAGCTGGGAGTGGTTATCAAGAGCCAGGCCCGGCAGGTGTCCCGGGAAGAGGCGATGAAATACGTCCTCGGCTACACCTGCGTGAACGACGTTACCGCGCGTGACTGGCAAAAAAGTGATTCGCAGTGGTCCAGAGCGAAAGGTTCGGACACTTTTGCCCCCATCGGCCCCTGTATCGAGACCGAGCTCGACCCGGGTAACGTCCTGGTGGAAACCTACCTGAACGGGGAACGGAAACAGCGGGCGAACACCAGTGATCTTGTCTTCGGTGTTCCGGAGCTGGTGAGCTATATCTCTCAGGTCATAACGCTGATGACCGGCGATGTTATTGCCACCGGGACGCCCAGCGGCATCAGCTCGCTGCAACGGGGAGACACGGTAGAGATAAAGATAGAGAACATAGGCACCTTGAGAAACTACGTTGCCTAGTTCGCCGAGCTACTTAAATATTTAAAGATGAGGCTAGAGACCGTTTATTTTAAACGGCCCGGCAGCGAGAATACCGAGGAAGTGCTCCGCATCGCCGGAAAGCGGGCGGAGGCGCTGGGTATCAAAACGGTGCTGGTGGCATCAACCAGGGGTGATACCGCCGTCCGGGCGGTGAAAGCATTCCCGGGCCTGAGAGTTATTTGTGTCACTCACAGCACCGGTTTCCGCGAACCGGATACCCAGGAATTCACCGAGGAGAACCGGAAAGTGGTCGAGAGCCAGGGCGGCACCATACTTACGGCCACTCACATCTTTGCCGGAGTCAGCCGGGCGGTGCGCAACAAAACCAGCACCACGGCTCTCGGCGACCTGGTGGCTCATATCCTGCGGATTTTTGGCGAAGGGATGAAGGTCGTCTGCGAGATAGCCATGATGGCGGCGGATAGCGGGCTGGTGCGCACCGATGAGGAAGTTATTGTCATCGCCGGTACCGGCAAAGGCGCGGATACCGCCGTAGTGCTGACCCCGGTCAACTCGCAAAACTTCTTCGACCTCAGGGTTAAAGAGATTCTTGGCAAACCGCGGTTTTAGGAATTGGTAACCAGGCCAACCGCCAGGGCACGGCTCAGCAATATATAAAGCATCAATAAAAAAGGAGGGTGAAAAACATGGCCGAAATCAGGGCATCAAACGTGGCCGGGAAGTTTGGCAAAATGATACCGGTCAGGGTACGCCCGGGCACCGACGTGATGGAGGGTCTCAAGAAGGCCTGCGAAGACAACGGCGTCAAGTACGGGGGAGTCCTGTTTGGCATCGGCAGCATCCGCCAGCTGTGCTATCAGGTCCTGGTGCCGAAGAAGGAATCAATATGGGGCGCCGGCTACTCCGACCCCGAAACCATACCCGGCCCGATAGAAATCGTCGGCATTCGAGGCGTCATCTTTCAGTCGGAAGAGGGTGAGACATTGCTTCATATCCACGGCACTTTCTCCGACCAGAAAGGCAAGTGCTTCGGCGGACACCTGGTAATGGGGCAAAACCCCGTCCTGGCGACCACGGACGCCATTATTGCCGAGCTTACCGATGCCAAGATGATACGCCGGATGGACCCGGAGCTTGGCATGGGTGCCTTCAACCCGGAACCCTAGCCATTCAGCTTTTTCAATTCGGTAACCCCCCACCCCCCTCCCCTGAAAAGGAGAGGGGTATTTTTTAGGGGTGAGGGCTCCTTCGTCTCTTTCACCTGGGAACTGGAAACAGAGCGAGGGAACTACCCTGCCCCACGGGATAGTTCCCCCGCTAATAAGGAGGAGGAGGTAAAAGTGAAAAAGAACGATACAGTATTAATGATATCAGCCACCAAACCCGGTGACCAGTCCCAACCAGACCAATGTTGTGAACCTTTCGGCCAGAGAACTTTGAGATAGCGGGCCACCACCTGACACCACATTATTCAGGGTGAGGATTTGCCACCAGGCAGTGAGCTACCCCCTACCCCAGAAACTCCGTCAGCAGCCGGGAAAATTCCGCCAGTTTATCCCGGTAAACGCTGTGGCCGCTGTCCTCAAAGACTTTTACCCGGCAGTCCGGGATTAACTCCGCCGCGGCATAAGCCTGCCGGACGGGCACGATCGGGTCTTTGGCCCCCCACACCACCAGCGTCGGCGCCACGACCTCCGAGAGCCGGTGCCGCAGCACCGTGGTCTGCTCCCGGATGGTGGTGGCGCTGATACCCAGATGCAGGCTGGTCCGGGAAAAAGGGGCCACCAGCTCCACCGGGGCAATCAGTTTGCCGACCACCCATTTCACGCCCTTAAGCACCGACAGGACCACCGCCCCGATAGTCCGGCACACCGCCGGGATGGAAAGAACCCTGACCCACAGGGCAATCTCCCTCCCCAGGCACAGGCTGTTTACCAGCACCAGCCTGGTCACTTTGTAGGGGAACTTGAGGGCATAGCTCAGGGCCACGCCGCCGCCCAGCGAATGGCCCATTAAATGAAAACTTTGCAGGCCCAGACTGCGGGAAAACCGGTCCACGAATTCCACCAGTTCCGGTATGTAGTAGCTGCCGTCTATCGACTGGCTGTGCCCGAACCCGGGCAGGTCGGGAACGTACACGGTGTAGTTTTCGGAAAGCGCCTCCATATTTTTGCGCCAGGCCCGGGCGCCTTCGCTGCCGCCGTGGACGACCACCAGGGGAGCGCCCTGGCCGCCGGTAAGGTAATGAATATCAAGGTCAGCTACTTTTATCTGCTGGCTGTGTATATCCTTCACTTTCGCCTGCCCAATCAACAATTCTCTTACTTTATTCTAAAGAAAGTTGCATAAATATAACGTCACAAAACGGGGGTAAACCCTCACAAAAACATCACAAAAAAACCACCCCGCCTGGTGGTGGGCAAAGGGGTGGCATTAAAACCTGTAAAAACGCTGCTATTATTCTAACATTAGTCCCTTTAATCCTTCAAATTTTGGTGACCTCACCCCCCTTGATATTTTATTAGGGAACCCACCCCCTTTATCCCCCCTTAAGGGGAAGGGAGAAACTCTTTTAAGGGGCGAAGTGCCTTTGAGCCCTTGACAAATATTACCTGTGGGGTTATACTACTTTGATGTGGCATATTGATTACTATACAGAGCCAAATGGCCATCAACCTGTTGCCGAGTGGTTAGATGGTTTGGCTAAAAATACTAAGGCCGTAATTATGGATAAGATCGGGCAACTCGAAGAACATGGGCTTACACTCCTGAGAACAAACATGATGAAACGCATTCAAAATAGAGACAAGGATCTTTATGAGTTAATAGGCGGTCGTTGCCGCGTCGCATTTTGCCATGAAACAATAAGTGATAGTTTCATTCTGTTACATGGATTTATTAAAAAGAGACCGCGAGAAACGAGGGAAATCAATATAGCGCGCTCCAGACTCCATGAATATCAATTAAGGGGGAAAATTACATGACCAGAACTTTCAAGGATGACTTAAAGCAGAATCTTCGTGACCCTGAGTTCGCAAAGAGTTTTGGGGCAGCCCGGGCAAAATCCAATTTTGCTATTACCCTGGCCGAAGCAAGAAGACGACTAAATCTAACTCAACAACAGCTAGCCGCTAGACTGGGTGTCTCTCAATCATATATCGCAAAGCTTGAGGGAGGAGAAGCGAATCCTACACTGGAAAGAATCGGCATACTATTATCAACGCTTGGACTAAGTCTTACCACAGATACTACCACATTATCACCATTTCCTAATGCTTTACTCTGGGAAACAGATTGGGCTTCCGATGCCTGCCTAATATCACCACCAATAGAGTTTATACAGTTCGCAGCCGACATTCCACAGAGGAAAGAGGTTCTAAAATTATAATAGAATTAAAGGTAGGTTAATAT
>DAOWCR010000150.1 GCA_030639445.1 Dehalococcoidales bacterium | reverse complement strand
GTCAAGGAATCCCATCTTCCGCCAGAGGCGGTAAAAAACATGTGCCTGATATATGATAGATGTTTCGGGTATGCTAGTTACTCAAAACCGGTAGGCAGCGGCCTGAGACAAATTACCGACGAACTCAGGATATATACCCGCCGTGACGAGCTGGAAAAAGCGAAAGAGCTGGCGGATACCGTTATCAAACTGAGCGAGGAGTATAAGTAGCGAAAGCGGATAGCTCTGGGGGATGGGATTAATAAACAATCTTCAGGAATGCTCTTCGTCCAGATAGCCCTGCAGGATGAGCGCCGCCGCCACCGCATCATGCCGACTCGTCCTGGTCTTGCCCGCCGTCTGCATCAGGCGCCTGGCCGAGACCGTTGACAAGCGTTCATCCCGGAACTCCACCGGGATTTCAGTATGGCGGCACAATTCCCAAACAAAGGCCTTTACCTTCTCGGCCTGCTGGCCCACACTGCCGTCCATAGAGAGCGGCAGACCGGCGATAATCCGCCCCACCTGATGCTGCCCGATAAGGCTGACAATAGCTTCGATGCCAGTCTGTTCATCCCGGCACTCAATAATCGTCAGGGGACTGGCCAGTATACCCACCGGGTCACTGAGGGCCACCCCGATTCGCCTATCGCCAATGTCAAGCCCCATGCTGCGCATTATTTTTCTTTAATCAGGCTCTTTGCCAGGCGCAGGGCCTCATCCAGTTTACTTTTATCCTTGCCCCCCGCCTGGGCCAGGCCCGGCTTGCCGCCGCCGCCGCCCCCGGCGACCTTGGCCGCCTGCTTCACTATTTCCCCGGCATCATAGCCCCTGGCCACCAGGTCCGGGGTTACCGCCGCCAGAAAAACCGGCCGTTCCTCATAAACTGTGCCCAGCACCACCACGGCACTTTTCAGTCTGTCGCGAAGAAAGTCGCCCATTTCCCGCAGAATCTCCAGTCGCGTTGCCGGAACTTTAGCCACCAGTGCGTTGACACCATTGACCACTTCGACCTGGCCCAGTAAAGACTCAGCCCTTAGTTTGGCCAGTTCCCTCTCCAGGGCCAGCCTCTGCCGGCGCTCCGCATCCAGAACGTCAGTCGTATCGGACAGTCTGGCTTCCACTTCATCCGGTAATGTATTCAGCCGTCGGGCGATATTCTCCAGGCTGGCAAAACGGCGGCGGATAAGCGCCTCCGCGCCCCGGCCGGTAACCGCTTCAATGCGGCGCAGCCCGGCCCCGATACTGTGCTCGCTGACCACGCCGAAGAAGCCTATCTCCCCGGTAGCATTGACATGGGTGCCGCCGCACAGTTCCACGCTGACCGGCGGTCTACCGATTTTGAGCACCCGGACGACATCACCATATTTTTCGTCAAACAAAGCGATGGCCCCTTCCGCTATCGCCCGCTTATAAGGAAGGTCCTCGGCAGACACCCGCAGGTTCTGGCGAATTTTCTCGTTGACGATACGCGGCACTTCCGCCAGTTCCCCGGCGGTCATGGCGGTCAGGTGGGAAAAGTCAAAGCTGAACCGCTCCGGAGATACCAGCGAGCCTCTCTGTTGGATATGCTCACCTAATACATGGCGGAGAGCAGATTGGAGTAGATGAGTGGCAGTATGATTACGGGCAATATCCAGCCGCCGCTCTTTATCTACCACAGCCTCTACCTCTTCTCCTACAGTCAGGTCGCCTTCGCTAACATGCCCCTGGTGGACAATGATATCCGGTGAAACTC
>DAOWCR010000085.1 GCA_030639445.1 Dehalococcoidales bacterium | reverse complement strand
TATTCCACCGGGGATAAGAGACAGTGATTTGCGCCAATTATAGCACCCGCGTTTAAGCTCCCGCAACCGGGGTTAATATTTTAGTAACCCCGTCCCCCTTTAGCTTTTATTTGGTGACCCTCCCCCTTTATCCCCCTCCCTTTGATAAGGGAGGCTTCGCCTCTCTTTAACTCTCTTTTAGTTCCCCTCTTTTGGACTTCGTTCCTCTAAAACTCCCGGTAAGCACATCTAGAGGTTTGTTCCCTCAAAACTCCCATAAATATATTTGGAGGCTTCTCCCTCTCTTCAGCTCTTCGTTTATTATCGCTCTTTTGTCCGCTTTAGGCCGTAATCCCGGCAAGGGCGGTAGGCGATATATGTTATAATGAGATAAAGAAAGCTTGACGGTTAAGATAGATGGAGGTGAGATATGACGGAGAGAGTGATGATATTCATTGATGGGAGTAACCTGTACCACTCCCTGAAGAATATTTTCGGCCGGACTGACCTGGACATCGGCAAGTTCTGCCACAGGCTCCTGGGACGGCGCAAGCTGGGCCGAATTTACTACTATAATGCCAAGGTGGGCATGAAAGAAGAGCCGGAGCGCTACCGGCACCAACAGGTATTTTTCGCCAGCGTCAATGCCATACCCTACAGTGAACTACGCCTGGGTCGCCTGGTCTATAACAACTGGCCCCACGTGCCCCCCTACGAAAAGGGGATTGACGTGCAGCTGACGACGGACATGATAACCCATGGTTACAAGAACAATTATGACGTGGCCATTCTCGTTGCCGGAGATAACGACTTCGTCGGCGCTCTGCAAGCGATAAAGGATAACGGCAAGCACGTTGAGGTGGCCTTATTCGGCAGAGGCGGGACTTCTCATCAATTAAGGAGAGTGGCCGACAAGGTAATCGCTATCAATGCGCGGTTTCTAAAAGGCTGCTGGAAATCATAACAAGCTGATGAGGCGGGGTAAAACCAGAAAAGCCGGACGGTCAGAGACTCATCCCAGAGAGCGGCTTTCCCGGGAAGAAGGCACCATTATAAAAGACTGGGGCGGACGGCTGCCTATCGCCCTTATCTATCCCAACACCTACTACCTGGGCATGTCCAATCTGGGAATTCAGGCCATCTACCGCCTCCTGAACCGCCACGACAAGATTGTGGCCGAAAGGGCTTTCTGGGAAAGAGAGAATCGGGAGAAAAAATCAGCCACCCTTTCCCTGGAATCGCAGCGGCCGCTGGCCGACTTCGCCGCCCTGGCCTTTTCCGTCTCCTACGAACTCGATTATCTCAACATCGTGCCCATCCTGAAAGCGAGCGGCCTACCGATATACGCGACTGACCGCGATGAGAGGCACCCGGTAGTTATCGCCGGCGGCCCCTGTATTACCGCCAACCCCACCCCCCTGGCACCGTTCTTCGACTGCCTTTGCATTGGCGAAGCCGAACCGATACTGCCCGCCCTGCTGCCCGTGCTGCGGGAAAAGATAGGCGATAAACGGGAGGAACTGCTGCAGGCGCTGGCCTCCCTGCCCGGCGTCTATGTCCCCCGGTACTCCAGAACACCGGTGGTCCGCCAGTGGGCCACCGACCTGGACGACTTTCCGGTTACCTCCACCGTACTGACGCCGGACACCGAGCTGGGCAATTTATACCTCATCGAAGTGGAGCGGGGCTGTAATCGGGGCTGCCGTTTCTGCCTGGTCGGCACCGCTTTCCGCCCGATGCGCTGCCGCTCCCTGGATAAACTTATTGAACAGGCAGCGCAGGGACTCAAGTATAGAAAACGGCTGGGGCTGGTGGGTCCGGCAGTATCCGACCACCCTCACCTGGAAGAATTACTGGTCAGGCTGCGTCAGATGGGCGCCGAACTCTCCGTCAGCTCGCTGCGCATGGATAACCTCTCCGATAAAGTGCTGGGAGAAATCGCCCAGGGTGGTGCCCGGACACTCACTTTTGCCCCGGAGGCCGGCGCCGAGCGTCTGCGCCGGGTCATCAAAAAAGGCCTCAGCGAGGACGATATCCTGGACACAATAGGCCGGGCGGCGGGGCTGGGGATAAAGCAGCTCAAGCTCTACTTCATGATTGGCCTGCCCACGGAGACGGAAGCCGACATAGAGGAAATGATAAGACTGACACTCAAGGGAAAAACAATCCTGGATAAGCGGCAGAGCGGCACTCGCCTCACCCTCAACATCGCGCCCTTTGTGCCCAAGGCAGGTACACCCTTCCAGTGGCTGCCGGTGGCACCTCCTAAAACCCTGAACCACCGCCTGTCTTTACTGAAAAACAGCCTGTCCCCGAAAGGAATCAAGCTCAAGTGCGAAAGTCCAGCCTGGAGCCAGGTCCAGGGGGTCCTAGCCCGGGGCGATGCCGGAGTAACCGGGGTGCTGGCGGAGATGGAAGATTTATCACTGGCCGGCTGGCGGCGGGCGGCGGAGAAATGCCACCTGGATATTGATTTTTATGCTCACCAGCGGTGGGACGAGAGCCAGAAACTGCCCTGGGCGATGATTGACCCGGGTGCCAAGGTTACTCATCTGGAGTCGGAGTTAAAGAAGGCGCTGGCTTAGAGAATTACTGGTAATTATTTTTATCCCCCTCACCCTCTTTAGGTTCTATTTGGGGACCCCATCCCCCTTTAGTTACTTATTAGGGAACCCTCCCCCTTTATCCCCCTCCCTTGCTAAGGGAAGGGGAAAGTAGTAGAAGAGGGGCTGACGCCCCTCTTAGACACCCCACATTATCATATTTGGTGGCTTCGTCTCTCTTTAACTCTCTGTTTGGTATCTCTCTCCCTCAAGGAAGAGGGGAAATTCTATTAAAAAAGAGGGACTAATGTCCCTCTAAAACTCCCCGTTTATCAGGTGCCTTAAATTGATATTTTACCGCCCCGCCGCCCACCTGACCGCGTTCTGGAAAATCAGAAAGCCGTCCCCGTACTCTTTAGCGCCCTGCCGTGTCCAGCGGGGGTGCTGGGTGCCCCGGATATGGCGCTCCGGGTGGGGCATCAGGGCAAAAATGCGCCCGGAAGCATCACAGATGCCGGCAATATTGTCCACCGAACCGTTGGGGTTGTGGGGATAGCCTGCGTTACTATCGCCGCGCTCATCGGTATAACGCAGGACGACGTTCAACTCGGGTAATACCTCGGGGTCGGCGACCACTTTTCCTTCGCCGTGGGCCACCGGCAGATACATCCGGTCAACTCCTCTGGTAAAGACACAGGGGGTCTCTTGATTCACACTCATATATATCCACCGGCACTCAAATTTACCGGAATCATTATCGGTCAGGGTCAAATGTGGCGGACTCTTGACTGATGGTTCAGGCAGAAAGCCGGCCTTCACCAGCACCTGAAAGCCGTTGCAAATGCCCAGAATCAGACCCCCGGCCTCAATAAACCTCATGATATCCTCACCCAGCTTCAACTTAAGCTCGTTGGCCAGCACCTTGCCGGCGCCGATGTCATCGCCATAGGTAAAGCCGCCGGGAATAACCATTATCTGGTAGTCGGCCAGGCGCTGCTCGTGGCGGATGAGCCGGTTAACATGAACCGAGTCCACCCCGGCTCCCGCCTGCTGGAAAGCGAAGGCGGTCTCCACATCACAGTTTGTCCCCGGAGCGCGCAATATCACGGCTTTAACCATCTTCGACTACCACCTCAGCGGCCTCTGCCAGGCTTCTTTTAATTCACGGGTAGAGACGGCCACCCTCTTTTCACCCTTCACGCCATATATCTCCAGAACCTCGCCGTCGGTAACCTCACCGATGGCGGCCAGATTTGTTCCGGCCAACACCTTTTCAAATTCATCCCGGCTCTGCGGCGCCACCTCAACCAGGAACCGGCTGTTCGATTCCGAGAAGAGGATAAAATCATCCCGGTCTATCGGCTCACCGAGCGGGACGTCCTTCAGCCGGACGGTGGCGCCCAGCCCCCCGGCAAAAGCCATCTCGGCCACCGCCACGCCAATACCGCCCTCGCTGCAGTCATGGCAGGCCCGGACCAGTCCCTTCTCCATGGCGGAGCTTAACCTGTCCATCAGCTCTTTCGCCTGACGGGGGTCTACCTCGGGCACGTGGTTGCCGATGAAACCGCGAGTCCGGAAATACTCGGAACCCCCCAGCTCGCCCCGGGTGCTACCTACAATGTAAATAGCGTCACCGGCCTGCTTGAAGTCCATGGAAACCGCCCGGCGGACATTACCCATCACGCCCACGGCCGAGACCAGCAGGGTATGGGGAATGGCTATCGTCTTCCCTTCAAATTGAAACTCATTGTTCAGGCTATCTTTGCCGGAAATAAAAGGCGTCCCGTAGGCCATCGACATATCGTAACACGCCTGTGCCGCCCGGACCAAAGCGCCCAGCATCTCGGGACGGGCGGTATTGCCCCAGCAGAAATTGTCCAGCAGGGCTACCCGGTCCAGATTGCCGCCGACGGCGATAACCTGCCGCAACGCCTCATCAATGGCCGAGGCTGCCATCCAGTAAGGGTCAATATCACCGTACTTCGGATTGATACCATTGGCGACAATCACCCCTTTCTCCGTGTCCAGAACAGGACGGATAACGGCAGCATCGCCCGGGCCGTCATCATCTTTACCCACCAGGGGTTTGAGGACATTGCCTCCCTGCACCTCATGGTCATACTGGCGGATTACCCATTCCTTGCTGCACACGTTCCACGAAGCCAGTATTTTAAGTAAAGCCTCACTTAAGTCCGGCGGCTCGGTAAAATCAGGCTCAAGATGTCCCGGCGGTTCCCAGGTCACTTCCCTTTCCATCTGGGGTATTCCTTCATGCAAAAACTCCATATCAAGGTCGCCGACCAGTTTGCCGTGATAAAAGAGCCGAAGCCGCCGGTCACTGGTGAACTCACCGATAACGGTCGCCGCCACGTCCTCACCGGCGAAGAGTCCCAGCAGCTCGGCAACTCTGTCCGGCGGGACGGCCAGTATCATCCTCTCCTGGGACTCGGATATCCAGATTTCGGAGTAGGAAAGTCCGGCGTATTTCAGCGGCACTTTCTCCAGATCAACCCGCACCCCGGTTTCCGCCGCCATCTCCCCCACCGCCGAGGAAAGACCGCCGCCACCGCAGTCGGTTATCCTGACGTACAGTCCCCGGTCTCTGGTCTGAAGGAGAATATCAATTACCTTCTTCTCCACAATGGGGTTGCCAATCTGGACCGAGCTGGAAGAAATGTCGGTCGATTCCCCG
>DAOWCR010000008.1 GCA_030639445.1 Dehalococcoidales bacterium | reverse complement strand
GGGCTCCTCCGAAAACAGGTGCCCCGGAGCATTCCGGGCAAGGGAAAGAATGACTTCACCATGAAATGCGCGGCTCACCCCCCGGTAGAGACCAATCTGAGGTGCGGTAAGTGTGGGAAGCCGATATGTCCCAAATGCCTGGTGCAGACCCCGGTGGGTTCCAGGTGCCCGGACTGCGCCCGGCTGTATAAACTACCCACCTACCGCGTTTCTGCCCGTTATTACCTGAGGGCCGCTGCCACGGCGCTGGGTATGGCGATTGTTTGCGGGGTTGCCTGGGGAGTGGTGGGGGGCCTGCTGCCCTTCTTTTTCTTTAATTTACTGCTGGGTCCCGCCGTTGGTTACGCCATTGGTGAGGTGGTCAGCCTTGCCGTCAACCGCAAGCGCGGCAAAGGTTTAGCTACCATGGCTGGTATCGGGGTGGTCATAAGCTATCTGGTCAGTCTTGTTTTTGGTATGTTCCATGTTCTTGACCTTTTAGCCCTGGCCCTGGGTATCTTCATCGCCGTTACCCGCTTACGCTAGACGCTCTACCACCCTGGTTTACGAGATCGTTTATTTAACCCGTCCTCCTTTAGATTTCATTGGGTGACCCCATCCCCCTTTGTCCCCCTTCCCCTTGGTAAGGGGAGAGGGGAAGGTTTTGAGAAGAGGGGCACCCCTCTTAAACACCCCGCATTACTAGCCCAGGGTAAGGAGAGCTGAAACACCTCCACATTATTAACCCGGAGAAAGGAGAGTTAAAGAGAGACCTCGCCTCTCTTACAAAATTATTCTCCCTCTCCCTATCAAAGGAGAGGGGGTCATGGGGGTAAGGTCACCATATGTCTTAAAGGGAGGCGGGACGGGCAAAAAGGTTGCCAAAAACTCTTTTATTTTGCTTGCTGGCTGGTGGTGAGTATGATAAGATGAGGCAAGTTGCTGTGAAACTGGCGTAGAGAAATAAACATGGAGCCCGCCCGGGAAGTATTCTGGAATATCCCCTTCGGTGAAATTATCTACGCGCTGGCGGCGGTAGCTGCCGGCGTCTTTATTTACGCACTCTACCGCCGTTATAAGCTATGGCGGCTGGGCGGACCGGATAACCGCTTCAACCAGTTAGGCAAAAGAACGCGGCTATTCCTGGTCAGCGCCGCTGACCTTTTACTGCACCGCAAGTTCTTTGGCGTCGCCGACGGCCTGGGACACCGCCGTTTCTTGCTCAAAGACCTCCGTCCCCGTGAGTTTTACCCTGGCCTAATCCACTTCCTCATTTTTGCCGGCTGCATTATCTTTCTCCTGGGTTCATTTCTGGATTTTATCAGCCACTACTTCTTTCATTTTCTGCACGGCGGTTTCTACCTGGGTTATTCCCTGGTGGTTGACGTCTTTGGCATACTGGTGTTGCTGGGAGTAGTCTTAGCCCTGGTCCGGCGCTATCTCCAGAGACCGGACCGGCTGGACAACAAAGCCGAGGACTTAATTGCCCTCTTTCTCATCCTGGCCGTGGTGGCCAGCGGCTTTATCGTCGAGGGGTTTCGCCTGGCCGCCACCGAGCTAAAGACCAGCCCGGACTGGGCGCCGTGGTCGCCTGGTGGCTATGCCCTGGCCCTGGCTTTTAGCGGTTTAAGCCAGACGGCCCTGCTGGCCTGGCACCAGGTTACCTGGTGGCTGCACGTGCTCATTTCCCTGGGGGCGATTATTTACGTTTCTCTCTCCTGGAACCGGCTGTGGCACATTATTACCGCCACGGTCAATGTTTTCTTCCGTAACCTGGCGCCGAGAGGCGCGCTGGTACCCATAGATATTGAGGCCACGGAGACCTTTGGCGCCGCTAAAATTGAGGATTTTAGCTGGAAACACCTCCTGGACCTGGACGCCTGCACCCGTTGCGGGCGGTGCCAGGACAACTGCCCTGCCTATCTCAGCGGTAAGCCCTTAAGCCCCAAGAAGTTAATCCAGGACCTGAGAAGCAGTCTGATGGAGCGCGGCCCGGCTCTGCTCAAGAACAAGACTGGAGCCGCTAGTCCCGGGGAGGTTGGGCGGACCCTCATTGGCGGGGTGGTCTCGGAGGACGAGATATGGAACTGCACCACCTGTTACGCCTGCCAGGAAGTGTGCCCGGCAGGTATCGAGCCGGTGGCCAAGGTTATGGAGATGAGGCGAAACCTGGTGCTGGAGCAGGCCTCCATCCCGGAGACAGGGGAAAGCGCGCTGAAGAGTATTGAGGCCAGGGGGCACCCGTGGCGGGGCACTACGTTGAGTCGGACCGACTGGGCGGAGGGACTAGAGGTCAAGACTCTGGCCGATGACAGTGATATTGACGTCCTGTTCTGGGTGGGCTGCACCGAGGCCCTGGAGGAGAGAAGCACCCGGGTGGCCCGGGCGATTGCCCGGATACTGAAACTGGCCGGAGTTAATTTTGGCATCCTGGGCGTGGAAGAGACCTGCTGTGGTGACCCGGCCCGCCGGCTGGGTAACGAGTACCTCTTCCAGCTCCAGGCGCAGGGTAACATTGAGCGGTTCCAGAACTACGGTATCAAAAAAATAGTTACCGGCTGCCCTCACTGCTACAACACCCTGAAATATGAATACCCACCGTTTGGCGGCGATTTTGAGGTGGTCCACCATACCAGGGTTATCGCCGACCTGCTGAGAGAGGGCAAACTAGGCCATATTAAAAGTAGCGGCGGAATAATAACCTACCACGACGCCTGCTATCTGGGCCGGTGCGATGATATTTATGATTTGCCACGGCAGATTTTGCATAGTATACCAGGTACCAATCTCGTGGAGATGGCTCGGAACCGGGAGAGAAGTTTCTGCTGCGGCGCCGGCGGGGGTCACCTGTGGCTGGAAGAACAAAAGCAGGGACAGCGGATTAACGAAATGCGCACCGAGCAGGCGATGGCACTTAACGCCAGCGTGATAGCCACCGCCTGCCCTTACTGCCGGCAGATGTTTGAGGACGGGATAAAGTCAAAGGAGGCGGAGACATCGCTTAAGGCTATGGATATCGCCGAGCTGATAGCCGAAGCGATAGGTTGAGAATTGACGGACATAGCATAATATTGTAATTTATAGTGAGACCAGAACCTGACAGGAGGAATAACATGAGAAAAGTAGCTGTGGTCGGCGTCGGGGAGACCAAGTTCAGCGCCGCTCAGGAAAAGACGAGCGTAGAACTGTTTGCCGAGGCCGCTATGGAGGCTATCACCGGGTCAAACCTGAAGCCAGAGAATGTCCAGGCCCTTTTCCTGGGTAACGTGCTGGGAGATTTCTCGGAAGGACAGGGGATGGTGCAGGCTTTCGCCGCCGAAAATATCGGCTGCCGTAATATCCCGGCCAACAGATACGAGGGGGCCTGCGCTTCGGCCAGCATGGCGGTGAGAGATGCCTTTATGTGGGTGGCTTCTGGCTTTTACGACATAGTCCTGGCGGGAGGCGTGGAAAGAGCGGCCATCATGGGCACGGCCCTGGCCACCCGCACCTTTGCCATGTTCAGTGACAGCCGCTACGAATTCCCGTCGGGGATTACCTTTCCGGCCCTCTTTGCCATGCTCGCCCACCTTTACGCCGCCCGGTACGGCATACCGATAGACAAGCTCAAAGAGCAAATGGCCACCGTATCGGTGCAGTCCTACCACTACGGCCTGTTCAACCCTAAAGCACATCTGCGCAAGGAAGTAGATGTGGAGGCAGTACTGAAATCTTTTATGGTGAGCACACCACTCCAGCTGCATGACTGCTGCCCGTTTTCCGACGGCGCGGCCGCCCTCATTCTGGCCTCGGAAGGAGCCGCCAAGAAACTTACCAACCGGCCGGTTTATATTACCGGCGTGGGCCAGTCTTCCTCGGGTCCTCTGGCCAACCAGCAGGACTACCTGCCGCGGCTCCGGGCCCGGGAAATATCGTCCCAGCAGGCCTATGACATGGCCGGGGTAAAACCCAAGGACATAGACGTCTGCGAGCTTCACGACTGCTTCAGCATCGCCAGCCTGATTGCCGCGGAAGGCCTCGGCTTTTTCGAGTATGGCAAGGCGGGTGAGGCCTGGATGAAAGGCGAGGCCGCTATTGGCGGCAAGGTAGCCATAAATCCCTCGGGCGGGCTGAAGTCCAAGGGGCATCCCATCGGCGCCACCGGCGCCGGGCAGGTCTACGAGATAACCAAGCAGCTGCGGGGCGAGGTGGAGCCGGAACGGCAGGTAGACGGCGCCAGAATTGGCCTGGCCGATACCCTGGGCGGAGACGGCGGCACACTGGTGAACATAATTCTGCAGCGGGGCTGGTAGCATGATGGGTTACTTAGTTTCTACGGAGGCGGAAAATGGAATATAAGCTGGCTTTTAAGGACTATAACGAGGCACTGAAAAGAAATAAACTGCTGGGCCTGAAATGCCAGGAGTGCGGTGTGATTACCGTGCCGCCGAAGATGGCTTGCCGCAAATGCGCCAGCTTGGATATGGCCGTCGTTGAGCTCACGGGCAAAGGCAAAATTCAGACCTTTACCACCTGCAACGTTACCTCGGAAGGGCGCGAGGACGAACTCCCTTATGTTATTTTACTGGTGGAACTTGAGGAAAGCGCCTGGATAATGGGCAACCTGACCGGCACCGACCCGACGACGGCCTCCATGGAGTTAATCGGCCAGAAGGTCAGGATGGTGGAGGGTAAGGTATTTTCCGGGGACCGGTACTCCGCCGGCGAAGGCACCAGCCCGGTTTTTCGCCTCGAAGCCTGAGCCTTATCACCGACATCGCGGACAGACTACCATATCGCCGGTTACCGCCGTCCGGCCGTATCTTCCCCGGATAAGCTGACAGGAGCCGAACCGTCTATGGCCGAGGAAAAAAAGAAAAGGGTAATCAACCGGCTGAAAACGATGTACCCGCTCCGGGCCCTGGTCGATGGCACCTATGAGAAGGCGATAGCCGCCAGTCGGGAAGGGAAGCCGGTGGCCTGGTGCATGGTCAACTGGTGGGGCGGCGATGCCATCCTCAGGGCGATGGACGTGGCGGCGATTTACCCGGAAGACTACGGGGCCGTCTGTGCCGCTTTCGGGGCGGCACCGGCCTACCTGGCCAGCGCCGATGCCGACGGTTTTCCCACCCATATGTGCGGCTACGCCCGGAACTGCCTCGGCTATGCCGCCCAGATGAAGGAATCAGGAGATATACCCCCTGAAGCTCCCATGGGCGGCATGCCCAGACCAACCCTGCTGCTCGGTTCCGGCTATTTCTGCGATACCCGGTACAAGTGGTTTCAGTCACTGGGACGCTACCTGGACGCTCCGGTGTGGGTGCTGGAGATGCCCCACCCCGGCGTGAAAGAGAGCCGCCTGAAAGGGGCCCGCGAGCACGATATCAGTTTCCTGGTGGCCGAGCTGGAAGGGTTTATCAGCTTCCTGGAACGCTTGCTGGGCCGGAAGGTGGACCGGGACAGACTGACGGAAATTATCGACGATACCATAGAGATGAACCGGGTGTGGCATGAGGTGAACGAGCTGCGCCGGGCAAAGCCCTGCCCGATGCACTCCCGCGACTTCTGGAGCAGTATGCCCGCCGCCCTCTACATGGCGGCCGACCCCAGGGTAACCGCCGGTCTTTACCGAGAGATGTATGACGAAGTGAAGTCTATGGCGGACAGCCACCTCGGGGCTATCCCCGAGGAAAAGTACCGGCTGGCCTTCGCCGAGCTGCCGCCGTGGCACAGCCTGGGCTTTTTCAACCAACTGGCGGAGAGGGGCTGGAATTTTGTCGTTGAGAGCTGGGCGTACCATCCGCCGAAACCGATAGACCTGACCAGGGTCACCAACCCTCTGGAGCGTATCGCCAGCCTGACTTATCAGTATTTCACCGGCTACTTTGAGGACGCTTTTGCTACCGGGGACTGGTGGGGATATTTCGCCCACCCCTACCTGGAACTGGCCCGGGAATACCGGTGCGACGGGATAATGCTGCATCCGCTGCTGACCTGCCGCACCGCCACCAACCACCTGATGGTGGTCCAGGACCAGCTGATGAAGAAGCTGAAAGTGCCCTCCCTGATAATCGAAGGGGACATCGTTGACCTCAACCTCTTCGACCCGGCCGATGCCCTGAGGAAAGCGGAGACCTTCGAGGAGACGATGAGCCACTACCGTAAAGTGAGGCAGGCCGCCGGGCTGGCGTGGTAATAGAATGACCGTAAGGAGATATCATCCGTGGCGGAAACAGGACTGAACCGGGCAAAAGAAATCTGCCAGGACCGGGCGGTTAGCGCCAGGGAGCTTAAAGCCGGTGGCCGGAAAATAATCGGCTACCTGGATATTTTCCCCGTCCTGGAAATGATGACCGCCCTTGATTTAGTCCCTTACCGGTTATTGGGCGACATAAATGAACCGATAACCAGGGCGGATACCTGCCTGCCCACCGTGGTCTGTCCGTTTCTGCGCAGCGTCATGGACCTGGGACTAAAAGGAAAATACGACTTCCTGGACGGGGTGGTCATGGCCCACGGCTGTGAGGTGAGCGAGAAAACGGCGCACATCTGGCGGATTTACCTGGACCCTCCTTACGCCCACTTTCTCGATACGCCCCACACCACGCACCCCTCCGCCCGGCAGCAGTTCAAGGCGCTGCTGAAGTATTTCAAAGAGACACTGGAGGTGTTTACCGGAAAGGAGCTTTCTACGGAAAAGCTGCGGGAAGCCATAAGAATCCATAACCGGCAGCGAGCCCTGGTGCGGGAGTTATACCACCTGAGGAAGCCTGACCCTCCCCTTGTCTCCGGGGTGGAAACGGTGCAGGTGCTAATCGCCCTGGCGAGCCTGCCGGTGGCGGAAGGCAATGAGCTGCTAAGGCAGGTGATAGGCGAGGTAAAACAGCGTAAGAATGGCCCACCCGGGAAACCGGCACGGCTGATGGTCTGGGGCAGCATTATTGATAACACCGCGCTGATTGACCTGATGGAAAGCATCGGGGCCAACGTGGTCATGGACGATACCTCGCTGGGCAGCCGGGCTTATTTCCCGCCGGTGGAGCCTACCGACGACCCGCTGGATGGGCTGGCCCACCGCTACCTGGTGGCGCTCAACAGCCCCCGCACTTTCCGGGAGACCATTCTCAACAAGATCAATAAGAAGGACTACCTGACCGACCTGGAAAACAGGTTCGGCTATCTGAAAGACTATGCCCGGGAATGGAGTGTCAACGGGGTGATTCTCCAGGTGCTGCGGTACTGCGATATTCACGGTTACGAAGTACCCGGACTCAGTGATTACCTCGACCACATCGGCCTGCCCGGCATCTATCTGGAGCATGACTACGGTAAGGCGGCCTTAGCCCAGCTAAGAACGAGGGTCCAGGCCTTCCTGGAGATAATCGGGTGAAAGGGGCTACTGTGGTAATTAGAAAGGATGTATGTTTGACCACACTTTGTTTAAGTTTTTATGAGGTAACCCCATCCCCCTTTATCCCCCTTCCCCTTGATAAGGGGAAGGGGGAGGATAGAAGAAGAGGGGGGCTGACGCCCCTCTTTAACACCCTACGTTATTAACCCAGAGTAAGGAGAGTTAGAACACCCCGCATTATTAACTCAGAGCAAGGAGAGCTAAAGAGAGGCAAAGCCTCCAAATCATGCTTACAGGGAGTTTTAGAGGGGTGAAACCCAAAAGAGGAGAACCAGAGGAGAGTCCAAGAGAGGCAAAGCCTCTCTTCTAAAACAATTCCCCCTCTCCTTATCAAAGGAGAGGGGGTCAGGGGGTGAGGTCACCATAGACAATGAGGAGGGGGGACAAAGGGAATGGGGTTCTATTACTCTAGAGAGGATACACTGATTTGACACCGGGAAAGCCACTTTATTTTGCCGGCATTGACCTGGGCTCCACCATGACCAAGGTGGCTATTATCGGCGCCGATGAGCAGATTCTGGCCCGCGTGGAAGCTCACACCGGCGCCGAGCACCGCCGCCTGGCGAATAAGGTGATGGAGCAGGCGCTGGCACAGGCTAATCTACCCTTTAATGAAATAGCCTGCGTGGTGGCCACGGGCTACGGCCGGATCAATGTCCCTTTCGCCGACCGCCAGGTTACGGAGCTGACCTGCCACGCCCGGGGAATCGCCAGCCTCTTTCCCGCGGCCCGGACCGCTCTTGATATCGGCGGGCAGGACGCCAAGGGGCTCAAATTGAAAAACGGCAAGTTAACCGACTTCGTCATGAACGACAAGTGCGCCGCCGGCACCGGCCGGTTTCTGGAAGTCACCGCCCGGACGCTTGGCCTCAAGCTGGAAGAACTGGGCAGTCTTTCCTTAAAATCACGGAACCGGGTCAAAATCAGCAACACCTGCACCGTCTTTGCCCAGCAGGAGGTCATCTCCCGCCTCTCGGAGGGAGTTCCCCTGGAAGACATCGTCGCCGGACTGCATGAGGCTATCGCTAGCCGGGCCGTCGGCATGCTGCGGCAGCTGAAAATAGAGCCCGCCGTGGTATTTACCGGCGGGGTGGCTAAAAATAGCGGGGTGGTTCGGGCGGTCAGGGAAAACCTGGGGGGTGAAGTCCTGGTGCCCGATGACCCGCTTATCAGCGGGGCGGTAGGCGCGGCCCTACTGGGCAAAGAGTTTACTCTGAAAGCTCGGGAAAAAGGAGAAACTGTCCCCAGGAAAGAGCGCCGCCTGACGGAAGCCACTTTCTTCGGATAGGAACAAGAGCATGGCTTACTTTATGGGTATTGACATCGGCTCGGGGGCCAGTAAGGGAGTGGTCACCAGAGATGGCGAGCTCCTGGCCTGCCACCTGCTGCCCTCCGGGGTAAATTACCGGGTCGCCGCCGATAAGCTGAGAGCGGCGCTTCTGGCCAGGACAAACATCTCTGCGGAAGACGTAACCGGCACCGTGGCCACCGGCCAGGGCGCGGCCAATGTGCTGTTTAGCCACCAGCAGGTTACCGACATCCGCAGCTGCGCCCGGGGCATAAACCGTGTTTTCCCCTCGGTGCGGACGGTGATTGACGTGCAGGCGCAGTCGAGCCAGGTGATTCGACTCAGCGAGAGCGGGCAGGTGACCAATTTTGCCGTCAGTGAAAAGTGTGCCGCCGGCAGCGGGCGCTTCCTGGAGGTCATCGCCAATGTCCTCCGGGTAGAGTTGGAGGCTATCGGCCCTCTCTCTCTGAAGTCCCGAAATCCCGTTACCTTCACTACCGGCTGTGCCGTTTTCGGGGAGTCGGAGGCCATCTCCCGGGTAGCCGAGGGTAACGCTAAAGAAGATATACTGGCCGGAGTGCATAAGGCGCTGGCCGACAAAATATCCGTCCTCATGGAGCGGGTCGGGCTGGAGACAGACTGTGCCATCAGCGGCGGCGGCGGGCTTGATGTGGGCCTGATTAGAAGCGTCGAAGAAAATCTGGAGGTTGAATTACTGGTGCCACCCCAGCCCCGGTTTGTCACCGCCCTGGGCGCTGCCATCATGGCAGAAGAACTGGAAAAGGAGAAAGACTGAGCCGTCAAAATATATCTAATAGGGAGTTTTAGAGGGGCTTCGCCCCTCTAACATAACCATCCCCCTCCCTTGGTAAGGCAGGGGGATAAAGGGGGTGGGTTGCCAAATAAATATTAAGGGGGATGGGGGGTTACCACTTAAAATTATTAGCCATTCAGGAGGTAAGCTATGGCAGAGAATGATATGTCTCTCCTCGATAAGCTGGGAGTGGACATCGGCTACCAGAGCACCCATACCAAGACGGTTACCGAGGCCGACATCACCAGATTTGCCGAAGTTTCCGGAGACTACAACCCGGTCCACCTCGACGAGGCATACGCCAAACAAACATTGTTCGGCGGCCGGATTGCCCACGGGGTACTGGCTATATCGCTCATCTCGGCGGCGGCGGCCAAAATACCCGGCCTGGTTATCCTGCTCTCCCATTCCAGTCGGTTCCTCAAGCCGGTAAAAATCGGGGACACGGTGACGGCTATCGCCGAGGTAACCAACACCCGAAAGGACAAGGGAATCGTCACCCTGAAAACCACCTGCACCAACCAGGATGGGAAAACCGTCGTTGAGGGAGAAACCACCGTCCGGATTTTTGCCGAACCTGCCTAGCCGGCGCCTTTTTTGACGGTGATGGCCTTTTCGATGCAGGCGACTATCTCTTCCTTATTCGCTGACAGGAAGGCGCCACTGAAACCAATCTTCTCTAACTCCGGTATATTTCTCGGCGGGAATATCCCCCCGAGCAGGAAGGCGGTGTTATCTTTTATCCCCTTTTCCTCAGCCACTTTCATCAGGTCGGTGCCGAGGGCCAGCTCCCCACCGCAGTAAGTGCTTATCCCGACCACGTCAGCATCTTCCTGGATGGCGGCCTCGATTATTCGCTCCGGCAGCTCATTGCCGATTAAGACCACCTCCATACCGGCATCTTTAAGCATGCCCGCCACCGTAATTATGCCTCTGCTATGCGCCTCCAGGGGAAACTGGGCCAGCAGTACTTTGATTTTATTCTTTGGTGGTGCCATTATCTTTCCGCCTTACAATTTTAGCCGTAGATAGGAGGTTTCCACAGGCCGAAGGCTTCAATGAAGGCCCGGCGCATCTCCCCTTCGGTGACATCGGCCCGGGCACACTCCAGGGTATACTCCATAACATTGTCACCCCGCCGGCAGGCCTCGACAAGAGCTTTGAGGCAGCGGCTTACCTTCTGATTGTCCCGGCGCCGTCTCAGTTTGGCCAGCTTGTCACCCATCGCTCTGTTTATCTTTTCATCGTATTCGTGCACCCAGACATCGGGCATTTTCAGGTTGGGGTCCCGATGGTAGTTACGGCCGACCACCTTAATCTGGCCGTCGGCAATCATTCTCTGTTCACGCTCAATGTGCCGGATAACCTTGTGGTGCAGCCAGCCGCTGGTGACCACTTCCACGATGCCGCCCATCTTTTCTATCTCGTCCACTTCGTCCAGGATTCTCCGCTCGATGTCGTTGGTCAGCGCCTCGATATAGAAGGAGCCGCCCAGCGGGTCGACCACCTGCGTTACCTGCGTCTCGGCCTCGATAATCTGCTGGGTGCGCAGGGACAACAGCGAAGCCTCCACGGACGGGATGGAATAGGCCTCGTCAAAGGAGTCCACGTGCAGGGACTGGGCGCCACCCAGCACGGCGGCCAGAGCCTGATAGGCCGCCCTGATAACGTTATTCATCGGCTCTTCTCTGGTCAGGGAAACTCCGGAGGTCTGCACGTGGCACCTCATCCACATTGACCTCGGCTTCTTGGCCTCAAACCGGTATTTCATTATCTTGTACCACAGCCGCCTCACCGCCCGCATCCGGGCGACCTCCTCAAAGAAGTCATTGGCTGGCGCCCAGAAGAAGGCCAGCCTTTCCGCCACCCAGTCGATATCGTGACCTCTCCTGGTCATCTCTTTCAGGATTTCAATGCCGTTGGCCACGGCCACCGCCATCTCGGTGATGCCGGAAGTGCCCCACTCCCGCAGGTTATAGCCGTTCAGGGTAACGTAGTTCCACTGGGGCACGTTCTTCCTGAGGAACTCAATGTTATCACACTGTATCCGGAAATCGTCCCGGGGCGGTATGTATTCGGAAGCGCTGCGCACCAGGCTTTCCATGATGAAATCATTCTGCACGCTGCCGGGCAGCGTATCCCAGGAGATGCCTCGCCGCTCCGCCATCACCAGGTACATCGGAAAGACAATGGCCGTGTTCCGGGGGTAGTGGGTAACGATGGAAGCGCTTACCTCATCAATAGGGATATCCTTACAGATGACTTCCATATCCGCCACGCAGTCAATCGGCACGCCCACGGTGGCCACCTGCCCCCTGGACTCCGGCTCATCGGAGTCGAACATCTGGACCGTGGCCAGGTCAAGGGCCCAGTTGGTGCCGGTAGCCCCGTGCTCCAGGAGCGCCTTCATCCTCCGGTTGCACTCCTTCGGTGAGCCGGCGCCGAAAAGCTGGCGCATGGTAAACGCCCGGCCCCGGTACATATTGGGGTGCACGCCCCGGGTGTAAGGCTCCTCTCCAGAAAAACCCAGGTCTGCCTGGTAATCAAGCTCCGCATTGCTCAGCGGGGTATAGAGCAGTTCCCGGGGAATTTCCGAGCCAATAATGGTGTGCGGCGTAACCTCCCAGTTCTCCCGGTCCGGCTCGCGGACGACCGTGTTTTTCCAGCGTTTAAATTCTTCTTTTATCTTTTTCAGCGCTCCCCGACTGTATAAAGGAGTACGCTTTTTGGGCGCTATCCTTTCCTCGATAATTTCCCGGGTCGTTTTTTCATTGTTCATTCTTCGCCTCTCCTTTCCGGAATTACTTCCTTTAAGTAATTCGAAAGGTCTCTAATAGGGCTACCAACCTATCCCCCTGACCCCCTCTCCTTGCAAGGAGAGGGGGATTAAGGGGGTGAGGTCATTAAACCCTCTCCATCATTATAGTCACCGCATCACCAGCTCATATCTCAACCCTCTTTAATCAGCTGCCGGGCAATGGTCATCCGCTGCATCTCGGAGGTGCCCTCGTAGATTTCGGTGATTTTGGCGTCGCGGAGGTATCGCTCCAGGGGGTACTCTTTCACGTACCCGTAGCCGCCATATATCTGGATGGCGTTATTGGTGACCATCTTGGCGGTTTCCGCGGCAAAGACCTTGGCCATTGACGCTTCTTTAACGAACGGCCGCCCGCCATCCTGCAGGCAGGCGGCCCGGTAGGTCAACAGGCGGGCGGCGTCAATCTGCGTCGCCATATCGGCCAGCATCCATTGAATCGCCTGGAAATTAGCGATAGGCTGGCCGAACTGCTGGCGCTCCCGGGCATAGGGCAAGGCCTTGTCAAAGGCGCCCTGGGCAATGCCCAGCGCCTGGGCGGCCACGGCCACCCGGCTGATGTCAATGGCGTTAATCGCAATTTCAAACCCGTCGCCCTCATTGCCCAGTCGGTTTTCCTCGGGCACGAAGCAGTCCTCGAAGATTAGCTCGACGGTCGACGAGGCCCGTATCCCCATTTTGTGCTCGTGCTTACCCACGGAAAGACCGGGGGTGTCTTTCTCCACCACGAAGGCGGTAATACCCTTGTGCCGCAGCGACTTATCAACCGTGGCAAAGACCAGCATGACGCCGGCCTCGGCGCCATTGGTGATAAAAATCTTGGTCCCATTAAGCACATAACCGTTATTTCGTCGGGTAGCGGTGGTCTCCAGGGCAGCCGGGTCACTGCCGGCGCCGGCTTCGGTCAGGGCAAAGGAGGCCAGCTTTTCTCCGGTAGCCACCGGGGTGACAAAGCGCTTTTTCTGGGCCTCATTGCCATGAATACAGATGGGTTCCGTGGCCAGTCCGGAGCTGGCTAAAAGAATGGCGCTCGTGGCCGCGCAGACGCGGCCTATCTCCTCGATGGCGATACAGAACTCGGTAGTACCGCCGCCACTGCCACCGTACTCTTCGGGAAAGCCGAGACCCGTCAGCCCGAGGCTGGCCATCTTCCGGACGCTTTCCGCCGGAAATCGGGCCTCCTCGTCTATCTGGGCGGCGATTGGCTCCAGCTCTTTGGCGGCAAAGTCCTCCACCATCGTCTTCAGCATCTTTTGCTCTTCGGTAAAAGTGAAGTCCATTTTCACCTCCTGAGAGAACCCTGTTTAACTCGCCTTTCTGTTAGCTCTGTCACTACTCTGCAACCGGGACAGGTCTCTGGCCAAACGACCGGTAATTTCCCGGGCGGCCGACTGGGGATTGGTCTTTCCCTGCGACAAAGCATCGACCAGGTTTTTTAAATAGTCGCCTTTATCAATCTCGCGGATAAAGTCTTTCAAGTAACTTTCCACCGTCTCCATCAGTTCCAGTTTAACTCTTTCTTTCTGACGCTGTTCCAGCCCGTCGCTGTTAACGAGAAACTCCCGGTGCCTGAGGATTTCGGCGGCGAGCTCCCCGGTGCCTTTGCCGTAGATGGCTTCGGTCAGGACTATGTCCGGCTGCCACTCGCCGGGAAGGTGGGGCTTCATCGACAGCATCAATTCCAGGTTCGCCCGCAGCAGGTCGGCGCCGCCTTTATCGACCTTGTTGATGACGAAAACGTCAGCCGCCTCCAGGATGCCGGCTTTCATCATCTGGATTTCATCTCCGGCCGTCGGCGTCAGCACAATCACAGTGGTATCCGCCGCCCGGGTAATATCAATCTCTATCTGGCCTGAACCCACCGTCTCTACCAGAATAATCTCCTTACCCAGGGCATCCATAACGTGGACGGCGCCGAGGGCGCCTTTGGCCAGCCCCCCCACCCAGCCCCGCGTCGCCAGACTCCGGATAAACACGCCTTTATCGGCGCTGTGCTCCTGCATCCTGACCCTATCCCCCAGTATCGCCCCGCCGGTGAAGGCGCTGGTCGGGTCAATGGCCACCACCCCCACCGTCATCTTTTTCTCCCGGAAAAGGCCGATGAGGTTGTTGGTCAGGGTGCTTTTACCGGCCCCCGGCGAGCCGGTTATGCCAACGATATACGCCCGGCCGGTATGAGGATAAATACGGCTCATTTCCTCAAGCGCGCCCGGAGTTTCGTCTTCTATCTCGCTGATGAGCTTGGCGGCGGCGGAAGCATCACCTTTCAGTATTTTGCTGGCCAGTCCCGTCTTCATTTCCGGTGCCGGCTGGGTCTATTCCGCAGCCTGAACTACTCCTCTGTTCATTCTATCTCCAAAAAGATGGCTCCATACGGGCATGCCTGAGCCTGGTTTTTTGAAGCAAGCAAATTATAGTCTATGTCATCATGGCAAATCAACCGCCAGTTTTTTCCGTCACTTTCCGGATTATCGCTGACATCGTTTCCCCGGCCTTAGCTCGAATCAGGACGGCCGCTTCATCATCCATAGGGGTGGAGCCCAGGTTGATGATGACCAGTCTGGCGCCGGCTTCAACAGCATAGACCGGCATGTAGGCCGCCGGGTAGACGACCAGGCTAGAGCCAATCACGATGAACAGGTCACAGTGACCGGAGTGGAAGGTCGCCTCGTTTAACACCGCCTCCGGCAGTGCCTCACCAAACATAACGATATCCGGTTTCAGGATGCCGTGGCATACCTCACAATCGGGGACTTCTTCACCGGCGTCCAGCCTGGCTTTAATTTGCGCCAGCGGGTAACGCTCCCCGCAGCTGAGGCAGATTACCCACTGCATATTGCCGTGGAGCTCCAGTATTTTATCCGCCGGGACGCCCGCTTTCTGGAGGAGGTTGTCCACGTTCTGGGTAATAATACAGTCCAGTCGGCCCAGTCTATCCAGCTCGGCAATAGCGTAATGGGCGGGATTCGGTTCTATTTCTTTGGTCAGGCGTCCTCCCCAGAGCAGCTGCCACTGCTTGCGCCGGGAGTCAGGGCTGCTGACGAACTTCTGGTAGGTGAAGTCTTCGGGG
>DAOWCR010000112.1 GCA_030639445.1 Dehalococcoidales bacterium | reverse complement strand
GGGGCTGATTAGAGATTTCCCGGCGGGCAAACGGTCAATGGCAACGTTAAGGAAACTGCCGATAACCGTACCGAACAGGGTAAAGACAATGATTAACAAGATGTCCATTTCACCGTATTTTGAGCATTTTTGATTGGGTAGTCAAGGGGAGAGGCGTGGCTGAGGTTAATAAGTAACCTTCAACTGAGATGAGAGATGCCCCGCTTACTCTGCCTTATCAGTCACAGGTTCCAGCGTGATGGTGCCGCCGGTAGTATACGGGTAACCCTCGGGGGGAGCCACCGGAGTGGAAAACCGGCCGCTCTCTTCCAGGGCGGTTTTGTAAGCGCGGAAAGCGACGTAATCCTCCGCCTCGCAGTCAACAGTTATGCTGTTACCCTCATGGTCAATGTCATTCACCTGAACACCCAGCCGCTCAGCTTCACCATTAATTACCTCCAGGTCCTCGGTGAAGCCACCCCCCATATTCACGATGAGATAATACTCATCTATGGCTTTTTGTATCGGCTCACGGCTTTTGATTTCAAGCTGCCTCTGTGCCAGTCCGTCATTGAGAACATTCAGCTTTATTTCCAGGCTGGCGGTTTCACGCCAGGCCTCGTTGGCTACCTGATATAGTGGAAATAGCGGAGCTATGGCCACCGCTATCAAACCAACGTAACTTAGCTGCTTTACGGTTAGCCGCCACGGACTGTAGATTTCCGGCAGGAGATTTATATCAAGGGGTACGGGCTTACCTTCCTCAAGATTTTCGGATGGCGTTGTTTCCTTTAAGGCCAGACCGATGTTAACGGCATACTGGGAGACAGGCAGGTCCGCCGGGTACTCCAGGGCCGGTGCCAGCTGCCCGATGGGATATTTCAGCCTGGCCTGGAGTTTGTCCACCAGGGCAGCGTCCCCTGACATCTGCCCGGCGATGAAGAGGGGAGTCGCCGGGTCAAGGGGGATGTCAGGATAACGCGACTGATGGAAGCCCACCGTCAGTTCCATAGTTGTCACCAGCTGCTCCACCGTTTCCTCCAGGGTAAGCTCCTCCTGCTGCCAGGCAACGGTGCGCATGATTTCAGGCATACCATTGGCGACGATGACGATATCAAAACTGGCAGGCCCGATATTAATGATAAAAGCCTGTTTCTGATTAACCGCCCTGGTTAGCGCCATAGCCTTAAGCTCAAGTATATGGGGACTGGCCCCGGCGGCCCTTAAAGCCCGCACTTCGTTATCCAGTGTGTTCCGGGGAACGGCGATGAGAAAGACCTTCCGCTCACCCTCGCTGGTAGCAACTGTCTGCCAGGAGAGATAGAGCTTATCCATGGCTACCGGCATTGTCTCCCGGGCAAGCTCCCGGATAAATTCCTGAGTTGTGATGCCCGCCGGGGTAACCGCAGGCACCGACAGGACACGGCTTACCGAGTAAAGACCGCTGAGGCTGGCCCTGACTTTCCTGGGCTTCACCCTATTCGAGTCCATAAGCTGCTTAATCATCCGGCTCAGATACCGCCTATCTGACACTTCTCCTTCTTCACTTCCGCCCGCTTCAAGGGCAACACTGGCCCATTTTTTTATTACACCCCCTCTGGTCTCCAGAAGCCTGATGCCGCTACGGTCTATATCCAGGGTTACCAGGCTCCCGGACAGGTACTTCCTGATCCTGTTTTTCAGGGCTTTCAGGGGCCTACGGCTAGCGGTGCCCGTATCAAGGCTTAATGCTCCCTTGGGTGGCGTTACGTCATTCGTGGTCAAGGACACTTTCTCCTTCAACTACTGTTTATTCCGATTGATTCTCCTCAGGTTGACTCTCCTCCAGGAGCTTGGCATAGAGTTCCATATCCACGACGATAATCGTCTCAACCCGGGACGCTTCATTGTCCAGATACTCGGTGGCCGTAGCCAAGTCCGGTCCGTCAAACTGACGCACCGTCCCGTCGGCCTCGCAGGTGTAGTAATACTGTGTCATAAGCTCACTGACATAGTTGACGGTCTCAAACTGGGTGGTATCGTCCGCCGAGATTTTGTCGTGCCCATACAGCACATAGCCGGCCTTGGGTGCGCCGGTGCCGGTGTAGCCTTTTTCGGCCGCGGTGGTGATGATATCAGGGAAACCCTCCACTATCTCCCCGGTAGCCGGGTCGTCCCCCAGGTAGTTAGTGGCCGTACCGTTCTGGGAGTTTACCGGGTACGGTAGCGCACTAATGCCGTTTCCGGTCATCATTTCTCTCACTGCGGAGATAACTGCCCGGAACTCCGCCCTTCTGTCCGCCTCTTCACCCTCATAACTAACTTCAATCTGGCTGAAATGCATTTTCTTCAACACCATTGTTTTCAACGTCTGGCCTGAGTCCAGGTCGGCGATGAAAGCCGCCACACTGTCCGGGTCTCCCTGCGCCCGGATATCATGTAAAGGTAAAACCTGATAAATGCCTTCACCAATTTCCCGCTCCTCGAACTCACCCGGCGCCGGAATGTTGAATAGGCCACTACCCGGAGAAACGTCAATGCCACTCTTCCGGGCGATGTTTACGATTCTCTGGAGAGCCGCCGATACCGTAAACGGGGAGAGAGCATTGTTTACTTCATCATACTCCGCCAGCAGTTCATCTGCGTCGGGCAGGGGTTTGGAGACCAGGCTACTCATCTTGCCGATTTTTTCCTGCAATTCTTCCTGTTCCATCTGCTGCTGCCAGTACAACAGCCCGAAGGCGATGTAGACCACCAGGCAGACGCCGATTACCAGCAGGAACCCCATCCGGCCGAGCCGGCTGATTAAATTATCCATATTGGCTATCTTTCCTGTCTCTGGTACTCAATCTAGCTATACCAGGAAGTAGCTGAAGCCGGTATTTATTCCGGCCGCCGATACCTCTCCCGCAGCGCCTTCTGAACCCTTTCCTCTATCGTTTCCTCTACCGTTGGCTCCGCCTTCGCCGCCGTCGGCTTTTGCCCTTTGTCCAGGTCCTGTTCCAGCCTGGCCCGCTCTTCCTGATAGAAAGTCGCATATAGTCGCTTCCCCTGCCGCCATCCCACCAGCCAGACCATCGCCAGGCCAAAGAGGGCTATCGGTGACACCAGCTCAACTTGCACCCCCTGAAACAGCAGGATGATAACGATAATTAAGACCGCAAATAAAAATATGGCAATGTTGAGGTCCCATCTGGCATCTTTGGCTCGCTCGCCGGCCCTCCGCACGGCCAACCGTTCAATTTCTTCCTCGTCCGGCCTGGTAACTGCCGTTTGCTTCACCATTTTTCCCCTCCTTTCGTCCCTGTTTTACTATTTCTCCAGGCGTCGCTCGCGCTCCAGATTAGCCAGCTCTTCTTGATAGAAACCCCCGTATAGTCGTCTCCCCTGCCGCCATCCCACCAGCCAGACCATCGCCAGGCCAAAGAGGGCGATTGGTGACACCAGCTCAACTTCAACCCCCTCAAACAGCAGGATGACCACGATAATTAAAACCAGAAATAAAAATATGGCAATGTTAAGGTCCCACCTGGCATTTCTGGCTCTCTCGCCGGCCCGCCGGGCCGCCAATCGTTTGATTTCCTCCTCTGTCTGCCCGGTAACATCGGTTTGCTCCACCATTTTTCTCTCCTTTCGTTACGCATATAACTAAAGGCTACTGGCCATTATCTCATATTTCACCTGTTTTTACATTTTTAGCGCTCGCCTGCCCGCCCGTAACCATTATCTCGCGATAACCTGTTATGCCCGCCAGCGCCAGCGCGCTTTATCCCATCAGGGGCCGTAGCCATAGGTAATAACTATAACTTCACCACCGGGTAAGTCTTCCGGGTCCGGGATATCGATGATATAGGTAACGGTAGTGCCTTTAATTATAACCTCGTTCCCGACGACAGACCCGTAAAGACGATTATCCGGACCACCCTTCAGGTCGATAGTACCATTAGGGGCGTAGAGTAAAGCACCCACCCAGCTATTCGACTTACACTCAATTCCGCCGTTGACCGACATAATCAGGGGAATGCTGGTCGGGTCATAGTTGGTCGACTTTATCCCGACATCTCCCTCGGCCAGCAGGGTCTCCGCCCCGGTGATGG
>DAOWCR010000049.1 GCA_030639445.1 Dehalococcoidales bacterium | reverse complement strand
TCAACGCGTTGACTTTAGACCGGGCGGTCCCGAGGTTACCGCTAATTATCGCCCCGGCGTGCCCATACATTTTTCCGGAGGGGTTGACCTGCCGGTAATGTAAGCCGCCACCGGTTCGCCGATTTTCCGGGCGATTGATTCCGCCTCCGCGGGATTACTGGCCAGATTACCCCGGGGAGTCCGGATACCGTATTTTTGTAAAATAGTTTTGGCTTCAAACTCGAAAAGTTTCAACTTTTCTTTAACCGGCAAGTATGATTACCGGTAGTACGCGGCGGCTTAACTAAATTTCAAACTCCTCTTCGGTCTCCACCGTTCTGAGGCTTCCTTTAGTCGTGCCGGCACGTTTCAGGGCTTCATCGAAGGCAAGGATGTTAGCGGCGGCTTTGGCGGCAGGCAGCCTTTTGGCTATGACTTCGGCCACCGAATCGCGGGAGATGCCGGGACAGAACGCGACGACCGCGCCGAGTGCCGCCATGTTAATGGCCCTTGGCTCACCGGCTTTCCGGGCTATTTGACTGAAAGGCAGACTGGCCACTTTTCCCCAGAGGACGCCGCGCACCAGACCTGAATCCACGATAACCAGCCCGGTCTCTTTCACGTCCGGCAGGTTACGGTTACAGGCTTCCTGCGTCAGGGCAACGAGAATATCCAGCGCTAAAGCTCGAGGGTAGTCAACCTCGGTTTCGCTCAGCACCACTTCGGAGATGGAGTTGCCTCCCCTGGTCTCCGGGCTGTAGTTCTGGGACTGGGCAACATACCGGCTGTCGATGAGGCCCGCCTCGGCCAGTATTATCCCGGCCAGGATGATGCCCTGCCCCCCGGAACCGGCAATTCTTATTTCATACCTTGGGCTTTTTTCGGAGAAGTTTCTGGTATTCTTCATGGTAGGTCGGCCTCTCTTTATCCACCAGGATACCGATTTCTATCTTGCCCTGGCGCTCCGCCTCGCTTAACTTGCTGGCTTGGGCCACCGTTATGGAGTTATCTCTCTGCCACTTCATCATCGCTACCGCAGGATCTGGCCCAAAGGTACGCCCGGGGTAGGTCACGCACTGAGAGACTACTTCGACCATGGCAAACCCTTTTTTCTCAAAAGCCTTACCGATAAGTTGCTCCAGGAGGCGGGTGTGGTAAACGGTGGCTCTGCCCACGAAAGTCGCCCCCGCGGCTTCGGCGAGTCGGCAGATGTTAAAATCAGGCTCCAGGTTACCGTATGGGGAAGAGGCGGTGATGGTTCCGTCGGGGGTGGTGGGGGAACACTGGCCACCGGTCATACCGTAGACCTGGTTGTTGATGACGAAGCTGGCGATTTCCACGTTGCGCCGGGCGGCATGGATGAAGTGGTTGCCGCCGATAGCGATGGCGTCACCGTCACCCATTATGGCGATGACCTTGAGGCGGGGTTTAGCCAGCTTTATCCCGGTGGCAAAGGTGAGCGCCCTCCCGTGGGTGGTATGCAGGGTATTGAAATCGACATAGACCGGGAGTCGCCCTGAGCACCCGATGCCAGAGATGAGAACTACATCATCCTTGCTGTATTCCTTCTGGTCAATAACCCGAATCAGGGACTGCATAAAAATTCCGATTCCGCAGCCGGCGCACCAGATATGCGGGAACCTTTTACTGGAACGGAGGTATTTGTGGACCAGGTGAGTCGTTTCTCTCACGAGTACATCTCCTCGAGTTTACGGAGTATCTCCGGAGGGGTCAGTATGGTGCCGTCCACCTTGTTCAAGGTGGCTACTTCGCACTTACCCTGATTTACTCTTTTTACCTCGCGGGAAATCTGCCCGAAATTTATCTCCGGCACCAGGACTTTTGGCGAGTTTTCCAGGATTTTGGCGATAGTGCAGTGCATAAAGGGCCAGATAACTTTAAGCTTGATAAGTCCCACCTTGAGTCCCTTTTCCCGGGCCTCCTTGATCGCCCGCAGCGCCGCGCGGCTAACGCAGCCGTAGGCGATTACCGTTATCCGGGCGTCTTCGGTGTAATAAGAATCGAACCACTGGAGATGGTCGAAGTCTCTTGATATCTTCGAGAAAAGTCGGTGGATCAAAGGCTCCACTTCATCCGCCCGGATGGTGGGATAACCCCGTACGTCATGATACAGACCGGTCACGTGGTAGCGGTAGCCGTCCCCGAAGGCAGACATCGGCGGGACACCGGTGCCCGGGTCAGCGTAGGGAATATACCACTCGGGGGGAACGGTGGGGTGGGGCCTTTCCTCAATCTCGATGTCCCCGGGAGAAGGCAGGACTATCCCTTCTCTCATATGCGCTACTGCCTCGTCAATGAGTAAAATTATCGGAGTGCGGTATCTTTCCGAAAGGTTAAAGGCCTGGACGGTGAGTTCCAGGCACTCGTAGACCGAGGAGGGGGCCAGGGCAATAATAGGGTGGTCACCGTGAGTCCCCCAGCGGGCCTGCATGACATCGCTCTGAGACGCCTGGGTGGGCAGGCCGGTGCTTGGCCCAGCCCGCATTATATCGGCAATGACACAGGGGACTTCGGCCATACAGGCGAAACCGATGTGCTCTTGCATCAGGGAGAATCCCGGCCCGCTGGTTGCCGTCATGCTCTTGGCGCCCGCCAGAGAGGCACCGATAACGGCGCCCAGGCTGGCGATTTCATCTTCCATCTGGATGAAGATGCCTCCGGCCCGGGGCAGGTCCCTGGCCATAATCTCCATGATTTCCGTGGCCGGAGTGATGGGATATCCCGCGTAGAAACAGCAGCCGGCCATGAGTGCGCCTTTGGCGCAGGCTTCATTTCCCTGGAGAAGAATCTGTTTCCGGGTAGCTTTCCTCATTACGGTACACCACGATGGCAAAGTCCGGGCATCTCATTTCGCATAACCGGCACCCGTTGCACTTTTCGGGGTCTTTTACAGTGGGATACAAGGCTTCGTCGGCTTCCAGGACCGCTTCGGGGCAGAAGGCGATGCAAATGCCGCATTTCTTGCACCACCCCCGATAGATTTCAACCTTGTTCATGGGAGTACGATTAGTATTATATCTCAATACGAGGCGGAGCACAAGGTAACCCGCTAACCCTGTCTTTTGATTTGAACCTTCGGGCGGTTTTTGCTAAACTTTTAAAAGATGAGAATCGAGATATCCGGTCAGACGTTCCAAAGCGATTTTGTCAAAAAAGTGGCGGAAATCAGCGGAGAGAGCGTTCTTTCTTGTAACCAGTGCGGCAAGTGCTCGGCGGGCTGCCCCATGGCCTTTGCCATGGACTGGCTGCCCAACCAGATTATCCGGCTGGTGCAGCTAGGGATAGAAGAGGATATCGCCAAGTCAAAAACTCCCTGGATTTGTGCCTCCTGCCTTACCTGTTCCGTCCGCTGCCCGCGGGGAGTCGACCTGGGCCGGTTGATGGAGGCGGTAAGGCTCCTTACCCTGAGAAGGAACATCGACTATGTGGCCGCGGCCAAAATCCCGCCTGACGCGCTGGGTGAAATGCCTCAGATAGCTCTGGTGGGCGGCTTCCGGAAGCACACCGCTTGAGAGACGACATGGACTTGAGCTATTACCCCGGATGTACCCTGAAGACCAAAGCCAAAGGCCTGGAAGCCCCGGCGGTGGCGGCCATGGCTGCCCTGGGCGTTAACCTGGTGGAAATCTCGCGCTGGAACTGCTGTGGTGCCGTCTATTCACTGGCGGATGACGACCTGGCGCACCACTTGGCCCCGGTGCGCAATCTCATCCGGGTCCATGAGCAGGGAGCGGATAAAGTGAGTACCCTGTGCTCCTTCTGTTACAACACTCTGAAGAGGGCAAACCAGCTGGTGCAGCGGGACGAGGTAAAACGGCGGACGCTTAACGACTTCATGGAAGAAGAAAAAGACTATCAGGGGGAAGTGGCGGTAGTCCACCTCCTAGAGGTACTCAGGGACGATATCGGGTGGGACAATATATCGGCCAAGGTAAAGGTTCCTCTACAGGGTTTGCGGGTGGCACCCTATTACGGCTGTACCCTGCTGCGGCCCCAGGAGATAGCCATAGACCGGGTGGAAAGGCCGGCGATACTTCATCAGCTGATGGAGGCCATCGGGGCCGAAGTGGTGGACTTCCCTTTCAGCACCGAATGCTGTGGCTCTTTTCAGATTATCAGCAACCCCGATTCGGTTACCCAGCGTGCCTGGGACATACTGAGCTCCGCCCTGAAGAGGGGCGCTGAGGCTTTGGTCCTGACCTGCCCCTTATGCTATTTCAACCTGGGCCAGAGACAAGCAGAGCTCAAGCAGAAGTATATCGATTTCACCGGCATGCCTGTCTTCTATTTCAGCCAGCTTCTGGCACTCGCCCTGGCGCTTGACTCCAGGGTATGTCATCTTGAGCTGAACTATGCTGACCCCCTCCCCCTCCTCGAAGACAAGAGACTACTCGTCTGATTTGCAAAATAGGAAAGGGTCAAGGTAATCAAGATCGTGGAGAACCACGTTGAGACGCCGGTTACCCGGAAAGCTCTGGTGATTGGCGGCGGCGTCGCCGGCATTCAGGCGGCTCTGGACATCGCTGACGCCGGCCATGAGGTGTTCCTGGTGGAGAAAAGCCCCAGCATTGGCGGGCATATGATTCAATATTCGGAAGTATTTCCGACCCTGGACTGCCCCCAATGTATCCTGACCCCGAAGATGGTGGAGGTCGGGCAACACCCCAAGATAAAGCTCCTGACTTACTCAGAAGTGGCGCAGGTCTCCGGTCAGATGGGGCACTTTACGGTCCGAGTTAAAAGAAAATCCCCTTATGTCGATTGGGAAAAGTGTACCGGCTGTGGCGAATGTGCTAATGTCTGCCCGGTGGAAGTATATAGCGAATTCGAGCGCGGCATCGCCAAGCAGAAAGCAATCTATAAGCCCTTCGGCCAGGCGGTGCCCGCGGTCTTCACGGTGGACAAGAAGGGGATTGCTCCCTGCCGGGCGGCCTGTCCCCTGCAGGTCAATGCCCAGGGGTATGTTGCCTTAATCTCCCAGGGTAGATTCACCGAGGCCTTAAACCTTGTCCGGGAGAAAACCCCCTTTCCTGGAATTTGTGGGCGGATATGTACTCATCCCTGTGAAAGCCAGTGCCTCAGGGGGGAGATGGATATGCCCCTGGCCATCAATGATTTGAAAAGATTTGTGGCCGACCAGGAAAAGGAGCCGGCCGCTGACCTGACTATAGCCTCGGAAAGGGAAGGGAAGGTTGCCATTATCGGTGCTGGCCCGGCCGGTCTTATGGCGGCCTATGAACTCAGAAAAATGGGCTACCAGGTGACTATCTTTGAGGCTTTACCCGCAGCCGGAGGGATGATGAGGGCCGGTATCCCAGAATATCGCCTGCCCCGGGATATACTGGAGAAGGAGGTCAGCCTTATTCAGAAAATGGGGGTGGCTATCAGGTTTGACACCACCATTGGGGAGCAGGTAACTCTGGCAGCCCTAAAGGACGAGTTCAACACCGTATTTATTGCCGCAGGTGCCCATGTCAGCGCTAAACTGGGGGTGGAAGGGGAGGACCTGGCCGGGGTGAAACACGGTATTGATTTTCTGAGAGAAGTGAACCTGAATGGTAAGTCCGAGGTGGGGGAAAGGGTGGTGGTGGTGGGGGGTGGTAATGCCGCCATCGATGCGGCGAGGACAGCGTATCGGCTGGGGGCGAAAACAGTATCCATAGTTTACCGCCGCTCCCGGGAAGAAATGCCGGCTATCCCCGGCGAGGTTATTGAGGCCGAGGGAGAAGGAATAAAAATCAGTTACCTGACAGACCCGGTCAGAATCGTGGGCGAGAATGGCAGGGTCAGGGGCATAGAGTGCCTCAGGACCAAGCTGGGCCCCCCCGATGAGAGCGGAAGAAGGCGCTCCATTCCGGTGGAGGGCTCGGAATTCTTCCTGGAAGCCGACATGATAATTCCCGCCATCGGGCAGGTCCCTGACGTAGCCTTTCTCGGTAGTGAAATTAGGATAGGATTGAAGCCCGGGAATCGACTTGAAGTCGATGATACGACACTTCAGACCACGGCCGATGGCATTTTCGCCGGTGGGGACGTGGTGACCGGTCCCAATACGGTAATTGATGCCCTGGCGGCCGGCCGGAGGGCCGCCATCTCCATTGACCGGTATTTGCGTGGGGAGAGCCTGACAATAGACCGGGAAGATGCCGGACTGCCGGTAAGTGAATTGAAAGTGGACATGGCGGGTATCAGCCAGCAGAGGAGAACCGACATGCCGGCAGTCCCGCCAGCCCAGAGGACGGGCAATTTTCGAGAGGTGGCCCTGGGGTTAAGCGAGGAGGAAGCCATCAGAGAGGCCGGGAGGTGCCTCGCCTGTCCTGGTTGCTCCGAATGCCGCTCCTGTGAGAAGGTTTGCGAACCAAAAGTTATCGACCACCAGATGGTAGAACGGTACGAGGAACTGGAAGTAGGCGCTATCGTACTGGCCACTGGATTTGAGCTTATCCCCAGGGAGGCAATTGCCGAGTTTGAACCGGACCCCGATATCCTGGAAGGAATTCAATTTGAAAGAATCCTCTGCCCCGGAGGTTCCACTGCCGGGGTGGTGATGAGACCCTCCGACCAGAAAATACCCAGGGAAGTGGTCTTTATCTCCTGTGTGGGCTCCCGCGACCCCGAGCATGGTGTTCCCTATTGCTCCAGAGTCTGCTGTATGTACCTGGTCAAGATGGCCATGCTTCACAAGCATGCCGTCCCCGACGGCCAGGCGTATATTTTCTATATGGACGTCCGCAGCACCGGAAAGGGCTACGAAGAGTTTGTGCAGAGGGCGGTGGAAGAGGACGGGGTCCTGTACCTGAGGGGAAGAGTGTCCCGTGTGTTCCGGGACGGGGAAAAGCTTAAAGTCTGCGGGGTGGATACTCTCTCCGGAAAGAACGTTGATATTTCCTGTGACCTGGTAGTCCTGGGGCTGGCGATGGTGTCTGACCCGGCGGGCCAAGAGCTGGCGCAAAGGTTGGGCATCGCTATCGATGAATACGGCTTTATCACCGAAGTTCACCCCAAGCTGAATCCTCTGGAGACATCGGTACCGGGCATCTATGTTGCCGGCACGGCTCAAGGACCCAGGGATATCCCTGACTCGGTCGCCCAGGCAAGCGGGGCTGCCAGCAAGGTTCTTGCCTTGTTCTCAACCGGTGAACCGGTGTCGGGAGGGGTGGGGCCGAGATGAGAGGAAAAAGAATCGGGGTTTTCGTCTGTCACTGCGGGCTGAATATCGCCGGCTCGGTGGACGTGGCCAAAGTTATAGAACAGATAAGTAATTACCCGGGGGTGGCTTATGCCGAGCATTATATCTATATGTGCTCCGACCCGGGGCAGGAGATAGTCCGGAAGGCTATCCGGGAAAAGAATCTCGATGGCATTGTCATGAGCAACTGTTCTCCCTCGTTACACGAGCATACCTTCCGTAATCTGGCGGCTTCCGAAGGGCTAAACCCTTATCATTGTGAGATAGCCAATATCAGGGAACAGTGTAGCTGGCCCCATCTGGCCGATAAAGAAATGGCGACCAAAAAAGCGGTAGCCATCATCAAGGCGGTCATTGAGAAAGTGCGGCGCAATTTGGCCCTAACTCCCATGGTCGTCCCGCTGACGAAAAGGGTCCTCATCATCGGGGCCGGAATCGCCGGCATGCAAACGGCCCTGGATATCGCCGATGGTAGCTACGAAGTAGTCCTGGTGGAAAAAAGCCCCACCATCGGCGGGCATGCCACCCAGCTATCAAGGACTTTTCCTACTCTGGAAAATGTTACCGGTCTGGTAGTGCCCGTGATGGAAAAGGTGGCGGCGCACCCCAGGATAAAGCTCTATGTCTACTCTGAGGTGGAGGAAGTCACCGGATACGTGGGCAATTTCCAGGTGAGCCTCTGGCAGAAGGCTTCCTTTGTCGATAAAGAAAAGTGTAACTATTGTGGACTCTGCCTGGGAAGCTGCCCCATCACCGTGCCTTCTGAATTTGAGCGGGGTCTCTCTCAACGAACAGCCATCTATCTTCCCTTTCCTCAGGCCGTCCCACCGCGGCCGGTAATTGATCACCAGTCCTGCCTCCATTTCAATGGCAACCAGTGCCGGGCCTGCCAGGAGGTTTGCCCGGTCCAGGCTATTGATTTCCAGCAGTCGGATACCCTGGTGGAAGAAAAGGTGGGCGCTATTATCGTGG
>DAOWCR010000020.1 GCA_030639445.1 Dehalococcoidales bacterium | reverse complement strand
CTGGCCCGTGAAGAAGGCCGCACCTGGTATAAAGGCACCGCTGATGCCGTCTACCAGAACCTCTCGTATATTGACGAGCAGGATGCTGATCTGGTGCTGATGCTTAGCGGTGACCATGTCTATAAAATGGACTATTCTGATATGGTCAATTATCATGAAAAGCACCCGGCAGATGTCACCCTGTCCGTCACCCGCATGCCCCGAGACCAATTGCGGGAGTTTGGCACGGTAAGCGTGGACGAAGAAGGACAGGTAACCAGCTTCCAGGAAAAAGTCAAAGAGCCAAAGAGCGACCTTGCCTCTATGGGCGTCTACGTCTTCCGAAAAGATTTCCTCCGCCAGTGCCTGGAAGAAGACGCCCAGCGCCGGTCTTCCAAGCATGATTTTGCCCGGAATATCTTCCCCCAACTGGTAGGCAATTGCCGGCTTTTCGCTTATTATTTTGAGGGATTCTGGCGCGACGTAGGCAGCGTGCGAAGCTACTGGCAGACCAACATGAAGCTGCTCGATGTATCCCCTCCCCTCACCTTCAGCAATGATTGGCCTATCCGCACCAAAGAGGAAGAGGCAAAACCACCAGCCATTCTTTCTCAACGTGGCAATGTTCTTAACAGCATGATATCTAATGGCTGTGTTATTGAGGGACGTGTCGAGCACTCGGTTCTCTCGCCGGGAGTAAGAGTCGCCGAAAACGCGATAGTCAAGTCTTCCATCATCATGAATGATACTGTCATCGGGCGGGATAGCGTCATTGACTACTCCATCCTGGACAAGGAAGTGATCGTCGATATCGGTTGTCAAATCGGCTTTGGCGATGATTTCCAGATCAACCGTGAAGAACCCGACGTCCTGAACACCGGCATAACCATCGTCGGTAAGAGCGCCAGGATACCGGCAGGAACGACCATAGGCCGCAACTGTACTATCTTCAGTAATGTTACCGAGAAGGATTTCCCAAAAACACTGGTCCCCAGTGGTGAAACAATAAAGGCAAAGCGGCATCGTGCCAGCCGAAAAGAGTAGTGACTTTACCGGGAATCAGCGCGCCCTCCCGGAGTAAGCCGGGAAGAAAATGAAAAAATGTCAGAATTAAGACAGGACCCCACCACCAAACTATGGGTGATACTGGCCCCGGAGAGGGCCAAGCGCCCCCAACAAGGACCAACCGGAAGACGTGCTGACCAGTTACCCAATTGGGACGCGTCCTGTCCTTTCTGCCCGGGCAATGAAGACAAGACGCCACCCGAGGCCTTCCGGCTTCCCGCAGATGAGTCCCTACCCTGGGAAGTGAGAGTAGTACCCAACCGGTTCTCGGCGCTATCGCCCGAAGGAGACGTTGCCCGGAGTGAAGACGGGCGATTTTTCCGTAAAATGAACGGCTTCGGGATACACGAGGTTATCATAGAAGGTCCGGTACATAATGCCACCCTGGCGTTAATGACCTATGAGCAGGTAGAAAGAGTGATGATTGCCTACCAGGAAAGATACAACATTCTGAAGAGAAACGAGCAAATCAGGTACATTACTATTTTCAAGAATCATGGCTGGGCGTCAGGGACATCCCTGATACACCCCCACTCCCAATTAGTGGCCACGCCCATCATCGCGCCTTACTACCACCGAAAGTTTGATATTGCCCATGAGTACTATTCCGATATGGGCCGTTGCCTTTACTGTGATTTGCTGGCCGCGGAGCAGGAGAAGGGAGAAAGAATCGTGGCCGAGACCGAGCGGTTCGTTGTCCTCCACCCTTATGCCTCACGGGTACCCTATGAGACCTGGATTGTACCCAAAACACATTCTTCCTCCTTCGGCTTGTATCCCACCATATTCCTCGGCGAACTGGCCAGGGTGCTAAAGAATGCCCTTCTCTGCCTGTACCGGGAGCTTGGTGACCCCGCCTTCAACTTAACTATTGACACTTCCACCACCGCCGATGAAAAGGACCCGTATTACCACTGGCATATCCGGATTGTGCCCCGGACAACTACCATTGCCGGATTTGAGATTGGCTCCGGTATCTATATTAGCGCGGCCCTGCCGGAGAATACCGCCGACCATATTAGAAAGCGCACCGTCGGCCTCGTCAAAGATGGGGACATCACCCTCAAAGGAAAAGCCCGGCCCCCGCAGATAAAGAAGTCCGGAACGGCCCCGTCCTAGCTCAGGAAGGCAAACGGAAGGGAAATAACTCCCGGAAGACAACACTTAGCTCTAAGGCGAGGTGGCCGGTATCGTTTCGTCCAGCCAGCCCAGAAAAGCCTCCACCTCACTCACCCCCCTGAGGAGCAAATCCGCCCTCTCGGCAACCTCCGGCGGTGTTTCCTCGCCCACTACCCCGATGGCCAGACCCCGAAATTCGGCGCCCTGCGACAGGGCCTGCAGGTTATCAAAGGCATCTATATCCGCCACGTCGTCTCCCATATAGACGGCGGCTTTGAGATGATAACCCTGGATAAGCTCCTTTAACATTGACCCTTTACTTATCTCAAGGGGAGGCCGAAGTTCGATAACGGCCCTTGCCCGGTCAATATTAAACGGCCGGGCGGCCGGAGAGCGGCTTATCGCCTCCAGGATAGCCTCTCTCACCTCATCCCGATTGGGCAAAGTCCGGTAATGAAAAACCAGTCCGGCACCCTTATCCTCAAACGTCACCCCTAGCGGCTGGAGGACCGGGCCCAGCTCTTTGATAGCCGCCGCAATCTTGGCCACGTAACTCTGCGCTTCCGGCCTGACTTCCACCTTCCCGTTAATCCACTGCTCCAGACCGTGGTTGCCGTTGTAGACCACCCCCTCCACCCCCACCAGCTGCCTCACTACCCGGGCTAACCTTCCTGAAATGGCGGCCACCAGAGGCAGACGCCCGACCAGAGACTTCAGGTGCTTTTGACACCCCGGAGTAACCTTCACCGCCTCGGCGGTGGGGGCAATCTCGGCGATGGTGCCATCAACATCGAAAATCAGGCCGAAGGGATGGGTGAGCACCACTTTTTTCACCAGCTCCAGATTGGCAAATAGATAATTCATCCTGACTTTACCTCACCTTCTGCAGGGATAACTCTACCAAGCCGAAATAGCGACGCTATACCAAATAATATAGCACAGTCCGTTATTTTATGCATTCCCATAACCGCCGCAGTGGCACGATAACGGAAACCATGGCCAACAGGCTCATTAATCCGACCGAAACGGCTCAAGCTGTTGACACTATTGGGGCTTGCGTCTTAACCCAGTACATATTGTAAAGTAGTAATAGAACTATGATTACTAACATTTTCTTACTGGCGAGCGCTATCGGGATATTCCTGCTGGTCATTCTCGCTTCGGTGGCCCTGTACCTGAGCTACCGCGCCCGAAAAGAAGATAGAATCCTGAATGCTCAAATACAGGCACTGAATGAAATTTTGAGCTGGGCAACCGAGGCCCAGCAGTCAACCTTTTTATCGGCCAGTCCCAGGGAAGAGGATATACGAGAAGTGAGTATGCGCCTCTCGCTCCTGCCAGTACGCGGCGAAGCTATGATACGCCTGGGCAGTATCTTCGGGGACGAAATAGTGGATAGAATCCGGGCGATGCTCCAGTCTATCGCCAAACTTGAGAAATCTCTGACCAGTAAAGGGACACCGGACCTGAAAGCGTTATCCGGCGAGTTATGGAACTCTTCAGTTGATTTGTTGATCGCCCTCCACAACCACCGGATTGAACTGCTCTGCTTTACCCGGGACTATACCAGGCTGCTCCATCAAACCGAACGCCTGATCAAAAGGAAAGTATCCACCAGCTAACGGTTCCTGGCAGGACTTCTCTAATGGGAAGCTAAAAGCTTTTCCTTGCTAAAGCAGCCAACATCTGTTATAATCCGCCATTAAAAGGACCTTTAGGGAGGTAAGCCATGAACAATGCCCCACCGCAGACACAGCCTAAAAAAAAGACCTCGGCTACCGACCTGGTTTCCAAGCACAACACGATGTACCTGCTAATCCTGGTGGTCTGGGTGGTTTCCCTGGTACTGCTGGCGATAAACGCGGCCGCCATCTACGGCCTGCCCGGTTCGGCCGGGCACTGGATCCTGGTCGTGCTGGCGGCCATCTGCATGGCCGTCTTCTGGTTCTACGCCCTCTACCACTACGGGCTGGTCTTCTTCCGCCAGACAGGCAAGGTAAAACCCGGGGCAAGAGAGGCGACCGGAGAAGAGAGGCAGGCCGGTTTTCCCGGCATTGCCATCCTTTATACCACAGTAGACGATTTCAAGTATGAAGCGGCCTTGAGTTGTGTCAACCAGGACTACCCCGATTTTCATGTCTTCATCGTTGATGTCAGCCAGGGACAGCCGGGCAGGGACCGGGTAGACGAATTCCACCGGGAATTCCCCCAGAAGACCACCATCGTCCGGCGGGAAAAGCTGGAAGGATTCAAGGCGCGCAGCCTCAACCTGGCCCTGGCCAACCAGGCCAAGGGATACGAGTTCTTTGCCCTCTGCGACGCCGACGGGATACTTCCCAAAGAATTCCTGAGGAAGACCTCTTTTTATATTCAGCAAGACGAAAAAATCGGCTTTGTCCAGGCGAACCACGATAGCGGTTCCAGCACCAGAAACGCCTTTACCGAGCATTTCCTGGGAGAAACTGCAATTCGCTGGGAACACAACAATGTCCCCCGGAACCACTACGGGTTCCCGCTCATGCTGGGGCACGGAGTACTTGTCCGGACCGAAGCCCACACCAGGGCAAAGGGGTTCCCGGAAGTTGTCGCCGAGGACGTCGCTTTCACCATTTCGATGCGTCACGCCGGCTATACCGGATTCTTTGCGGAAGACGTCGTCTGCCGCGAAGGCGTCCCCGAGGACCTGGGGCAATTACGAAAACGCACCTACCGCATGACCATGGCCGATACCGAGACTTTCGCCCAGCACACGGCACCTTTCATCAAGTCGGCTGACGCTTCTTTTGCCGAAAAGTGGGATATCGTCACCCATACCCTGCGGAGGACGGCCACTTCCCTCTTCCTGCCTTACCTCATATTTTTACTGGCCGCATCTTTGGTGGCCGCCAACGCCATGACCACCACCATCTGGGGGCTGGTGATATTCGGCTGGCTGGCAGCCTTTAGCCCACTGGCACGGGTAGTGGTCGGCCGGTACCGCACTCCCATCAAGCTGTTCCGCCACCTGAGCCAGGTAACCTGCGTCTATGTTTCCTTCTACCTGCACACCGCCATCGCCATCCTGGCTTTCATCATTGCTCGGAGAGCCCATTTCATCGTCACCGGGGCCAAAACCAAAGAGAAGGTGAGCCAGCGTCTGGGGTTCCGGCAGAAAATTGCCCGCCTGAATCCGAACAGCAAAGTCATGCACGTAACCTCAATCATCTTGGCTCTGTGCTTAATGGGAGTAGCCATCTACACAAGTAACCTGGCCCTCATCGGACTTGCCCTGGCCATTCTCTCACCGCTCATCCAGAATGGCTTCGGTTGGAAACGGAAGCCGGCCGAGGCGACTGCCTGGCTGGCGCTGCTGTTCATCATCGCCGGAGCGGTGCTGGGGCCGCTGGGGGTGATTGGCCCGAACTGGCAGTACCTGGTGCCGGTGGGGTTCTCGGTAATGATTCGAACTTAAATCAGGTAACCTCATCCCCCTTTATCCCCCTTCCCCTTATTAAGGGGAAGGGGGAATTGATATATAAGAGAGGCTTCGCCTCTCTTTCACTCTACCGGCTCTGAGTTTAATAAGGTGGGGTGTTTAAGAGGAACACCAGCCCCTAAATATGATACGGGAGTCCAGGAGGAACAGAGCTAAATGTGATAATGGGTGTTTAAGAGGAATAAAGACTTCTATTAAATCCTCCCCCCTCTCCTTTGAAGGAGACTAGGTTAATGGGGTGTCTAAGAGGGGCGTCAGCCCCTCTTTCAAAATTACTCCCCCTCTCCTTATCAAAGGAGAGGGGGCAGGGGGTGAGGTCACCATATATTATTCTAAAAAGAAACCAGAGGGAAGGATTTCAAAACAATTACTCGCTTATGAAGACAGGGTATTAACGAGATGTGGAAAGGAAACAGGGTTCTCCGCAGACCGAAGACTAGGTCAAAGCGCCTTCGGTGGCTTCCTGACGGCAGAACCTGATGAGTTCGGCGAAGTTATTGATTCTGGTCAGGTTATTGGTCTCCAGGAAACCGTCATAGGTCAGGCTAATCCAGGGCTTCTGGTAAACGGTGCCGAACTTCTCCGCCATGGCCGCCACAATGCCGCCGGGCATGCAGCCGTGAGGCATCACCGAAATCACGCCGGCAAACTCGGGCCTCTCCGACCACTCCACCCCACTGCCGATGCTGAGCACGGCCTCGCTGCCGCACCGGGGGGAAAGGTACAGGTTAGACTTCGCCAGCACCGCCGCCGTGGAAGGCTCCCGCCCGTCCAGCAGTTCCCGGTAATAGCCGGCCACCCGGTGCTCATCATGTTCCTGGACAAGCTTCTTGATATAACTGGCCACCATTTTCTTGAGCTCCCGGTTCTTGACGGCATCCTCAACGTTGCGGTATGAAGTATACTTTATCCATTCCCCTATCGGGGAAACGATGACTTCCAGCCCGGCGTCCTCGCACACCTTCACCAGGTCGTTATTGCTGAACCGGTTGGAGCGCAGATAGATTTCACCGTTAATGCCCACCAACGGTCTCGGCGGCAGGGTGGGGTCAATCAGGGCACTGAACTCAGCCGTCGCCTGACGCAGCAGAGCATCATAATTCTCCTTCCGGCGAACGCCGTCCGCAATCCGGCCCAGGTACTCGGCAAACAGCCTGTCCGCCGAGCCTTTCTCTCTCTCGTAGGGACGGGCGCGCCAGAGAAGCCTCTGCAGGCCGTCTACGGCCACGATGCCGTTCCAGGCCAGCCGCTCGAAGTCAGGACCGAGATTCAAGTCACGGTAGGCACTGTTGGACACGGAGGTCAGTATCGGCAGGTCAAAGCCGATCTCTTTCAGCGCCCGGCTCTGCTCTATGGCGTACTTCCCCAGACGGCACGGACCGTAGGAGCCGGTCATAAACCCCTCCACGTTTTTCCGGTCACCGCCGTTCTCATAATAATACCGCATGAAGTCGCCCAGGGTGACGCGATAGGGCAGGCATTCCGTGCCCGAGGTTACCTGGTTGCTATAAAGGAGATTGCGTTCGTCGGGCTCGGGGAGCACCCGCGCCCGGGCGCCGCAGGCCTCCATGGCGGCGGCAATGACCTCCGCGTGGGGCGCCATCCGGGGCACGAGCAGGGTCTTCTGCGAATTAATGACGGCTGACGCGCCCCGGTAAATATCCCGGCGCGGGGCTTCCGGCTGTTTTACGAAGCGGGCATACCCTTTAATGGTATCGACAAAGGCCTCCAGGCGGGTAACAATGCCCGCCTCGGCGGCATGTTCGTCGATTTCCAGCTGTCCCAGGGGCTTACCCCCCATAATATCTTCCAGGACTCTGAGAATGAACGAGTTCGGGCCGCAGCCAAAGTTGGTCAGCGCCAGGCCGTACAGCGACTCATCGGCGGCCGTTATGGCCGTGCCGGCAATGAACTTGCTTTCATACATCCAGTACGGGCGGTCGGAGTATTGCTTGGGGTCTACCGAGTCGAGAGGCAGCAAATCCAGCGGCACCGGCACCACATCAAGCTGGGCCAGTTTTTCGGCAATGCCCAGGTTCGCCCCGGCGTCCTGCGACATGTAGGAGCGAGCGAGGAGGACCACGCCCAGCCGGCCGCTCTCACGGAGCTGTTTCAACATCCTCTGGCCAAGGGCCATACGGTCGGCTTCAAATTTCTGCTGCGCTTCAAGGCCCAGGATGGCCGCTTTTCTGCCCTGTCTCCGACTGAATCCCAGCTTCACCGCCACCCCGGCCAGATTGTTTATCACCTCGGCATTGCCACGACTGAAGTCAATTACCGGTGCCAGCAGCCGTTCCCCCAGGCCGAGCGCCTGGCGGATGATGTACGGGGACGCCTGAATCAGGGGGCAGGCGTATTTCTGGTTCTCGTCCCCGTCTTTTTTGCCCAGCCGGATAGCGCAGGGGTAGAGAATATAATCAGCGTCATTCAGCGCGGCGACATGCCCGTGGAGTAATTTCAGCGGAAAACAGCTGTCAGTATAGCTCAGCGCCACGGCCTGCTCCATAATCTCCCTGGTGGTCTGACGGGAAAGGATAACCCTGACGCCGAGCCCGTTGAGAAACCCGATAAGCAGCGGCGCATAGTCGTATACCAGGAGCGCCCTGGGAATCCCCACCGAAGGCCCACTGCCGGCGCCTTCCCGGTACTCTCTAAAAAGTAACTTCGCCCGTTCGTCGAAGAAGGTCTCCTGCCTCGCCTGGCTGATGGTGCTGTCGTAGCGGTCACACCGGCTGCCGTAAAAAACGGGGCTTTCCCCGGGCATCTGCATACGGGTGATGGTGCAGTTGTTGTCGCACCCCTGGCAGGTGAACGTGGTCAGGACGCATTCGCTGTCCACCACTTTCTGGAATCCTTTAAACTTTGACCTCTGCCCCACCATTTCCCCCCTGGCCAGGAGCGCGGCACCGATGGCCCCGCTGACCTCCCGGTGCTCCGCCACGGTCAGGGTCTTCCCTTCAAGCTGCTGGTGAAAGGCGGAGACGATGGCCTGGTTGTAGAACACGGCGCCGGTGAGGATAATGCGATTGCCCAGCTTCCGGTGGCCCACCACCTTGGAGAGATAGTTCTTGGCGATGGAATTTGACAGGCTGGCGGTGATTACCTCCAGGGGCACCCCCTCCTGCTGGGCGGAAGCGACCGCCTGTCCCATAAAGGCGGCGCACCTCGTGCCCAGGTCTATGGTGTGGGGGGCGGTAAAAGCCAGGCGGGCAAAATCACCGTTATTCACGGAAACGCCGAGCATCTCGGCCAGCTCGTCAATGAAGCTGCCGGTGCCGGCGGCGCAGGCCTTGTTCATCTGGTAGTCAACGACCACGCCGTTCCGCTTGATGACCAGCTTGGAGTCCTGCCCGCCGATTTCAATAATATCGGCTTCGGGGTCTATTTCAATAGCGGCCCTGGTCTGGGCGGTAATTTCGTTCTTCACCAGGTCGGCCCCGATAAAGCTGCCCACCAAATACCGGCCGGAGCCGGTAACGCCCACGCCGGCTATTCTAACCTTGTCCGCGCCATCGAGCAGCAAATTCCGGAAGACCTGCCGCACGGCATCCACCGGCCGGCCCGCCGTCATCAGATAATTCTTGGCCAGAATCTCGGTGCCTGACTCATCAAGTATCACCGCCTTGGTGCTGGTCGAGCCGACGTCAACGCCGAGATAGCCCGGGCACGTTTCCTCTATCCTCCGCTTTGCCCCGTTCCCCGGCAGGTCGATGACTTCCAGCCGGGGCATTTCAAAATAACGCTGCCGGACATCCGCCTCGGGCAATATAGCTACCGACGAACTCTTGTCTCTGGAGAGCAGGGCTGACCCGATAGACTCAAGGTAGAGATAGTTTTCCGGGACGATTATCGGCACCTGGTGCCCGTTCCGGGCGGAGAGGACTTCACCCAGCGCCCTGACAATAGCACCGTTGGCGGCCACACCGCCGACCAGATAGACCGGCTCTTCAAAAATGCCTTTCTTGAGCGAAGCCACCATCCGGGCAATGCTCTCACAGAGTGCGTAAAGCATGGCCGCCATCGGGACGCCCTTCTGCTGCAGGTGGATGAGGTCGCTCTTGGCAAAGACACTGCACCGGGCGGCTATCCGGGGCGGGCTGCCTTCACACCTGAGCGCCAGGCTGGCGAAGTCGTCCAGGCTGATGCCAAGTCGGTACGCCTGCTGCTCCAGGAACCGGCCCGTGCCGGCGGCGCAGAGTGGGTTTGAGGCCACCTTCCACGGCTTCCTCAGCCCGTCTTCCAGCCCGATGACCAGCGAGCTCTGGCCGCCAATCTGGATGATAGTCCGGGCATCGGGGTGGTGGTGCAGGAGTCCGGAGGCAATCGCCAGGGAACTGCTGTACTCCGTCCAGTTGAGCTCCTTGGGGATAACCGCTTTGCCCGAGCCGGACACGCCGGCGCTGGCAACCTGTCCCGGGTCAAACTCCCGGCCCAACCGGTCAATGAGTGCGTTAACAGCGGTCCTGGGGTTAGCCGTAATTTTCTCGGTATCCAGTCGGACTGCCCGGCCATCCTCTTTGATGAACGCCAGCTTGGCACTGATCGAGCCGATATCTACACCTAGAGAATAACTCATTTTACGTCGCAAATTTTAACCAGAGTGAATTTTTTACTTACTCTGAAAATCCGAGGGCTTTTCCACCAGCTGGCCGGCTTTTGCCTTAGCGATGAGTTCATCTTCCCGCTTTACGTCTTCCAGGGTCTTTGGCTTTACTTCCGGTGGCGGCGTCTCCAGGCCGTGCTTCCATTTCAGGAAGCGCAGCCCGGTGATGGGATATATCGCCGCGGTAAGCACATCGCCAATCTCCTGGGTGAAGTCTTTGACCATCTCTCTGGCCTGGTCCAATTCCGGCTCCAGCAGGTCCGCTGGACGGCAGGTCACCGGCGTCTGCCCCCGCTTGTAGTATTTGAGCACCATTTTCTGCACTTCGGGGTCAATCGGCACCGGCGGCTTACCGTAGAGTCCATAACAGTAGTCCATTACCTGGGTGGACACCAGCTTATACCGGCCGGCCAGCACGTTCTGGACAGCCTGGACACCCACAATCTGGCTGGTCGGGGTGACCAGGGGCGGGTAACCCAGCTCTTTCCGCACTCTGGGCATCTCGGCGTACACCTCGCTAATCCGGTGCAGGGCGTTGGACTGCCGCAGCTGGGACACCAGGTTGGAAATCATGCCGCCGGGAATCTGATGCACCAGGACGTTGGCGTCAATCACCGACATCCGGGTGAGATTCAAGAAATCGCGGTACTTGGGAGCGACGGACTCAATGTAATCTCCCAGCCTCAGCATCTGAGCCAGGTCCAGCCCGGGGTCCCGGGGTGTTCCCCGTAACGCCGCCAGGATAGGCTCCACCGCCGGCTCCGAGGAGCGCAGGGCGAAGGGGGCCAGAGCGGTATCAATAACGTCCACGCCGGCTTCCGCCGCCTTGAGGTAGGACATCGCCCCCATGCCGCTGGTGAAGTGGGTGTGCAGCTGTATCGGTATCTTGACTGTTTTCTTGAGCGCCGTAACCAGGGTATAGGCGTCATCGGGGGCAATCAGCCCGGCCATATCCTTGATGCAGATGCTGTCCGCCCCCATCTCCTGGAGAATGCGCGCTTTATCAAGGTAATAGTCAAGGGTAAAAACTTCCCCGCCCATTTTGGGCTCGGTGAGGGAGTAGCAGATGGATAGCTGGGCGTGCTTCCCGCATTCTTTAATTGCCCTGAGGGAAGTCTCCAGGTTACGTTCGTCATTCAGGGCATCAAATACCCGGAAAATATCAATCCCAACCTCCGCGGCGTGGTGCACAAAAGCGGTAACCAGGTCATCGGCATAGTTGCGGTAGCCGACCAGGTTTTGCCCCCGGAGCAGCATTTGCAGCGGGGTGTCCGGCATCAGCTTTTTCAGGACGCGCGGCCTGTCCCACGGGTCTTCATTTAAAAACCGGGTCGCCACATCAAAGGTGGCCCCGCCCCATACCTCCATGGAGTAAAACCCCGCCTTGTTCATCTCCTCGGCAATGTCGACCATATCCTCGGTCCGCATGCGGGTGGCCAGGTTGGACTGGTGCCCGTCACGAAAGGTAACATCGGTAATCTTGAGCGGATTTTTATTGACTGCGCTACTCATTTTTCAGGTCAACTCCCACTGTCTAAAATCTGGTCCCAGAAATGCGCCCGGGTTATCTGGTGGACTACCAAGCCCTATTATAGCACACTTATTTCCTGACAGGTAGCACCAACCGGAAAGAGCGCCACACACGATTGATTTTTCCCGCCTCTTTCCTATATCATACATTGACGCCGTTTTAGATAGCGAAGACAAGACAACAGGGATAAGGAGGGAAACAAATGCCGGAGCACATACCAACCTACGATGAAGCGTTATCGCTTGTTCAGGAGTTTAACCAGGGTGAGAGTCTCAGGAAGCACGCCTGTGCCGTGGCAGGAGTCATGGGCTACCTGGCGCGGAAGATGGGCGAAGACGAGGGCAAATGGCAGATTGCCGGGCTGGTGCACGACCTTGATTACGAGCGTTTCCCGGAAGAGCACTGCCATAAAACAAAGGAGATTTTAGAGGAGCGGGGCTGGCCGGAGGAATACATACGGGCGGCTATCTCTCACG
>DAOWCR010000145.1 GCA_030639445.1 Dehalococcoidales bacterium | reverse complement strand
GATTTGGCGAATTCCACCACCTTTATCTCCGTTTCCTGGCGCCAGCCGCGTATGGCCAGGTAGCCTTCACGGGCGTCCAGGCTGACAATAATGGACTCTTGGAACTTCCGGCACGCTTCTTTCACCAGCTCGGGGTCCTCCACGGCGGCGGTGCCCAGGATAACCCGCTCTACTCCGGCTTTAAGTATTTCCGCTATCGTTTCCAGCTGACGGATGCCACCCCCCAACTGCGTGGGAATTAAAAGGCCACTGGCAATCTCTTTTATCACCCTCAGGTGGCAAAGTTCACCCGCCGCCGCCCCGTCAAGGTCAACCAGATGCAGTCGCGGCGCGCCCAGTGACTGCCATTTCAACGCCACGTCCAGAGGGTCGTCGGAGAAGACCGTGGCCTGCTCATAATCGCCCTGGTACAGGCGAACGCACTGTCCCCTTTTAATGTCTATGGCTGGAATTATTTCTATCGCCGCGTTACCTCTCGTTTCTCTTAAGCATTATAAATTAACGCTATTACGAAAACAACGTTCTCCAATTTTTTAAAGTTTTTATTGACCTCACCCCCTTTAAGTTTTAACTTGGTAACCCCATCCCCCTTCAGGTTTTATTAGGGAACCCACCCCCTGTATCCCCCTCCCTTGATAAGGGAGGGGGAATAGTTGTGCTAGAGGGATGGTGTCCCTCTAAAACTCTCTGTATAAATATATTTTGGAGCTTCGCCTCTCTTGGACTCTCCGTCAGTTTCTCTCTCCCCAAAAGGAGAGGGGGAAGAGGTTTTAGAGAGGGGCTTCACCCCTCTCTTATCTACACTCCCCTTCTACGTTTACCGGCACGGATGTTGACAAAGATTGAAACAATGCCTAGAATTAAAACGGCGGTAAGACAGTGGCCATCGACCTCAGGGCGGTGAGCTAATTTAACGGGTTACTGCCGAGGAAGTAAAGTCGCTTGGATCAGGCACGACCGAGACGGCCAAACGTTAAGCTATGTTAAATGCCTTCCCGGGATATGCCGGTGAAGGTATTTTTTATGTCAACCGAACAAACCTGTTCAAAGGGAGACCCGTTGAGCATAATTTTTCAGAGTAAAAGCCACCAGACCCATTCCCACCAGATGAAAGTCATCGAGACGATTGGTGAGCTAAGGCAGCGGAGGCGGCAGCTGGCCGCACCAGTCGGCTTTGTGCCGACGATGGGCTATCTCCACGAAGGACACCTGGCCCTTATCCGGCGCGCCCGGGCGGAAAATCTTTCCCTGGTGGTCAGCATATTCGTCAACCCGGCGCAGTTCGGCCCGCAGGAAGATTTCAGCTCTTATCCCCGGGACCCCCAGCGCGACCTGGCCATGCTGGCGGCAGAGCAAACCGACATCGTCTTTACGCCTTCCGTGGCGGAGATGTACCCCCCGGGGTTCAACAGCTGGGTGGAAGTCGGCCAGGTCACTGAGCGTCTGGAAGAAGCTTCCCGTCCCGGCCACTTCCGGGGGGTGGCCACCGTGGTCGCCAAGCTTTTCGATATCGTGCAGCCAACCCGGGCTTACTTCGGGCAGAAGGATGCCCAGCAGACCATCGTGGTCAAAAAGATGGTGGCGGACCTGGCCATGGACCTGGAGATAGTCACCGTGCCTACCGTGCGCGAGCCCGACGGCCTGGCGGTGAGCAGCCGCAATGCCTATCTGAACCCGGAAGAACGCCCGGCGGCCGCCGTCCTTTACCGGTCTCTCTGCCTGGCCCGGCAACTGTGGGCACAGGGAGAAAAAGACGCGGCGCATATTTGCCAGCAGATGACCGCCCTGATTCAAAAAGAGCCGAGGGCCACGATTGACTACGTCAGCATCGCCGACCCGGAGACCCTGGAAGAGTTAGAGGTAGTGAAACCACCGGCGCTGGCCTCACTGGCAGTGAAAATCGGCAAAGCCCGGCTGATAGACAATGTGGTGCTGGAATAGCTTTTTCTGGTGTTACTCAATC
>DAOWCR010000027.1 GCA_030639445.1 Dehalococcoidales bacterium | reverse complement strand
GGGGTCTCCTTTGGTGGTGATGGCGAAGCTGACTCCGTAGCGCATCAGGAGCTGGACCAGGCGCTTCACTTCGGCCCTGAGCTCAGGGATGGGCTGGCAGGGGTCGGACACGTTGGAGATGGAGACCGGGGGGCAGAGAACAATCCTTTCCAGGTCTCTTTCCACGAGCTCGGGCAGGTTATTATAGACCAGTGTTTCCGGTGAGTAATCGGAATAGATGGCCTGGCGGGCGTAGCAGTAGAGGCAATGGTGGATGCAGTGGGCGGGACCGGGCGGGGTGACGTTGATTATCCAGAAGTGGGGGCACTTTCTGCCGGGAGTACGGTACGGATAGTCGTGCAGGGTGGAACCCTTCTTTTTGATCAGCTTTATCTGTACCCGTGAATCTGGCGGTCTCTTCATCTCTAGCTGACGATAATCTTGCCTTTCGGCTCGGCGGTGACCTCACCGATGATGGTGGCCTCTTTGATGCCTTCCCGGTGCATTCTCTCCAGCAGCGCCGGAGCCTTTTTAGCGGACAGAGAGATGAGCAGTCCCCCCGAAGTCTGGGGGTCAAAGAGAATATCGGCCAGGTAGTCGGGGACTTCTTTAGCTACTTTGACCATATCCCGGCGGAACTCACGGTTGCGGTGCAGTCCCCCGGGCACCATACCCGTCTCGGCAAGCTCCTTTACTCCGGGAAAGAGCGGGACCGCTGCCGAGTGAATGACCATACTGATATCACTGTCTTCCATCATCTCGGCGGCATGGCCCAGCAGCCCGAAGCCGGTGACATCGGTGCAGGCGCGGACTCCTGTTTCCTGCATCAGCTCGGAGGCTTTGCGGTTGAGCGTCGTCATACTCTTTACGATGCTGGCCACCGCATCTTCATCGGCTGCCTTTCCTTTCAGGGCGGTGCTTATTATTCCCGTGCCCAGCGGCTTGGTCAGGATTAGCTTATCGCCGGGCCGGGCGCCGGTATTGAGGACTACTTTTGCCGGGTGGATGGTGCCGGTCACGGAGAGCCCGTACTTCAGTTCCTCGTCTTCCACGCTGTGTCCTCCCACCAGTATTACCTCCGCCTCGTGCAGTTTGTCTATACCGCCGGCCAGGATTTCCCGGAGGATGGCGATGTCCATCTTTTTTATCGGGAAGCAGACGATGTTCATCGCCGTGAGTGGTTTCCCGCCCATGGCGTAGACATCGCTCAGCGCGTTGGCGGCGGCCACCTGGCCAAACGAGTAAGGGTCATCCACTATGGGCGTGAAAAAGTCGATGGTCTGGATGATAGCCAGGTCATCCGTCAGCTTGTAGACACCGGCATCCTCGGCTCTTTCCATACCCGCTATCAGGTTGGGGTCAGAGATAAGAGGCAGACCGGCTAACGCTTTGGCCAGGTCCCCCGGCCCTATTTTGCAAGCTCAACCCGCCCCGCGAACGGTCTCGGTGAGGCGTGGTCTTACCTCGTCACCCATCCGGCTCTCCTCCGTCATAATGTTATTGCCTTACCGGCAGAAAATAAAGACCAAGCTTTATTATACCTGTCTACCAGCCCCACTCTCAACCTTTTTGCTTTTTCTTTGCCGTGTCAGGCTTTATGGGTGGGATGTCCCGGAGCTCGCACCATCAAGACCGGCACGTGGGCATGGCGAAGAATACGGTCGGCGATGCTCCCCCAGACCCAGCGGCTCAGGCCGGAGCGCCCGTGGGTGGCGATGGCGATAAGGTCTACTTTATGATTAAGGGCGTAATCAACCAGACTTTCCGCGGTTTTCCCGAGAAGGACTTCCTGGTGGATTTTGGCCGTGCCGTAGCTGACCCGGCTCACCAATTCGCCCAGGTATTTTTCGGCGGCGACTTTGCTTTTGGCGTCTATCTGCGCTATCTCTTCATCGGTGAAAGCGGGTTCCCCCCTGACGGGCATCAGGTTAAAAGGCTCAACCACGCGGACAAAGAAGACATCCCGTACCCCACCTCTCTCGGTAATCGCGGCCACGTGGGGCAGGACGCATTCCGCCAGCTCCGAGCCGTCCAGCGGCACCATAATCTTCTGGTACATCTTGTTTATCCTCTTTTCCTTATTATGCCGGTTTTTATACCAGGTGGCAATATAATAATCCTGTATTTGACAGGTGTCAAGTGGGGTATTATGATTGCTTGCGGACGATAGTTGTCTTCCGGGAGGCAAATTTGAAAATTCTGGGAATTATGGGCAGTCCGAGGGTAAAAGGCAACACCGACTTATTGCTGGAGGAGGCTCTGCGGGGCGCCCGGGGCCGGCCGGCAGAGGTTGAGAAAATCGTGGTGGACAAGCTCCAGATAGCTCCCTGCCGTGAGTATTATGGCTGTCTTAATGACGGTAACTGCGTTATCCGGGATGATATGGATGCGATATATCCCAAGCTGGTGGCGGCGGATGGTATCATAGTGGCTTCCCCGATATTTTTTTACGGTCTTTCCGCTCAGGTTAAAGCGCTTATTGACCGCTGCCAGGCGCTGTGGGCCAGAAAGTACGTGCTGAAAAATCTGCCCGATTCAGCCAAGAAGGGCGCGTTTATCGCCGTCGGGGCGACCGAGGGCAGGCAGTTATTTGATGGCTCGATACTGACGGTGAAATACTTCTTCAAGGCTTTTGGCGTCGAGTATGTCGATGAGCTGCTTATCAGGGGTGTTGACCAGAGGGGAGAGATTAAGGAACACCCGGACGCGCTATCGGACGCCTTTTCCCTGGGCGAGAGGTTGGCACGAAAGATTGGTTAGGCCGGCTTTTCTTTTTTCTCCTCGGCTGCTGGCAGGGAAAAGGCCTTTAGTTTGATGGCCATTTCCTTTAGCTGTTCATCTACCTGGTAGTTGATACTGCCCCCGGGGTAGGTGCCATCCTTTCTTCTCCGTCCGGCGGTTACCCCGGTAAGGGCCTCTATGCCCTCGTCAATGGTGCTTACCGCGTAGACGTGGAATTTGCCGCTGCGGACAGCGTCCACCACTTCCGGACGCAGCATCAGGTTCCTCAGGTTCCGGCGGGGTATCATCACTCCCTGTTCCCCGTTAAGCTCCCTGGCCTGGCAGACCTGGAAAAACCCCTCTATTTTCTGGTTCACGCCGCCGATGGGCTGGATTTCTCCCTTCTGGTTCACCGAACCGGTAACGGCGATATTCTGCTTTATCGGGGCACCGGACAGGCTGGAAAGCAGGGCGTAGAGCTCGGTGGAAGAGGCGCTGTCTCCCTCCACGCCTTCATATGACTGCTCAAAGCACAGGCTGGCGGAGAGGGAGAGGGGCTTGTCCTGGGCATACTTCCAGCCCATATAACCGCTGAGGATAAGGACTCCCTTGTCATGGATGCGGCCGCTGAGCTGGGATTCCCTTTCAATGTTGATAACGCCGCCACGTCCCAGGAAGGTCTGGCAGGTGATGCGCGATGGCTTGCCGAAGGAGACATCACCCACACTGTAGATACTGAGTCCATTTACCTGGCCCACCACCTCGCCGGCCACGTCTATCATGATGGTACCGCGCGCTATCATTTCCCCGATTTGCTCGTCGGGTAAGTTGTGCCGGAAGCGTCTCTCTTCAATCGCTTTTTCCACGTGTTGTGCCGTCACCCGCGAGGCGCCGTTCTGGCAGGCCCAGTATTCCGCTTCTTCCACCAGTTCCTTGACCCAGGCAAACCTTGAAGACAGTTTCTCCTGGTCACCGGCGGTTCGGGAAGCATACTCCACCACCCGGGCGACGCCGCTCCGGTCAAAGGGATGCAGCTCGCCCTCCTGGCAACAGCCGGCAATAAAAGCGGCAAAGGCTTTCAAGTTCTTCCTGGTTCTATCCACCTGGAAAGCGAAGTCAGCTTTTATCTTAAAAATTTCCCAGAAGTCCTCGTCATACATGGAGAGCAACTGGTACAGCATACCGTCGCCGATGAGGATTACCTTCACGTTTATGGGCATTGGCTCCGGGCGCAGTCCCTGGGGAGCGATGAGGCCGAGTTGCTCGGAGAGGTCTTCAATACGCACTTCTCCGGTCTTGATGGCCCGTTTCAGGGTCGGCCAGACGCCGGGGTTGGTCAGCACCTCGTTGGCGCTGAGCAGCAGGTAACCGCCGTGGGCCAGTTGCAGTGCCCCGGCTTTCAGCATGGTGTGGTCACTGATATAGCCGCCGAAGAGGAAACGCCGTTCAATCTTGCCAAACAGGTTGGCGTAGTTGGGATTGGACTCGGTGATTACCGGAGCGCCTTCGGTGCGGCTGTTATCCACGAAGACGTTAACCTGAAAGGGGAGAAAGGGGTCCCGGTCGCCGGCGACCTGGCTGGCGGACACACCAAGGACGGGGTGTCGTGGCTCCTCTTTTTCTTTGAATATATCCAGATTATTTATGGTGAAGGACTTGAGGTCATCAAGATACTGGGTTATCCCGGGCGAGCCTTTATATTCTTTTAACAGGTGCTGGAAGAGTCGGGATATGGTAAAATCAGCTACGGCCTGGTCAGTACCCTGCAGTTTCTCCGCGGTCTGACTCTCCAGCTCCCGGGCTTTTTCAAAGGTAGCCTGCAGCTTTTTCAGTAATCCGTCACGTCTTTTTTCTAACTCTTTCCGGGCTGATTTGTCCAGTGCCAGGTAATCGGCCTGGGTAGCCGGCTTTCCCTCAAGCATAGGGACCAGGGCCGGCCCTGCCGGTGTTGTCTGAAGCTGGAAGCCCTGAAGCTGCGCTTCCTCGGCCATCTCTTCCAGGAGTTTCTGCCGCCTGGTCTGGCTTTCCTCCATCGCCTTTTTCCTCTGGGTTGCGTACTCTTCACTGGCGAAGGCCTTGGTCAACTCTTTCTGGAGCTTTTGCCGCAGGTTGCTTATCTGGCCGCGAAAGGACCTGCCCCTTCCCCGGGGCAGGTTTACGATTTGCGGGCGGTCAGGGTCGGTAAAGTTATAGAGATAGCACCAGTCTTCCATCTGCTGGGCCGGTCTCTTCTCCACCAGCTTCTTGATGTAAGCTTTCACTACCGAGGTCTTGCCGGTCCCGGTGAGACCGGCCACGTAGATGTTGTAGCCGGCACGGTTCATGGACAGGCCGAACTCAATAGCGCGTATCGCCCGGTCCTGGCCGATAAACTCGCGCAGCGGTGCCAGGTCCTGGGTGCAATCGAAGTCAAAGATAGCCGGGTCGCAATGCCAGTATAATTTATCCGGCGGGACCTCATATTTTTTGATGTCCATAGTCCTCTCCTCTGTATCTTGGGCTGCCCGGGTGGACCTCCGTGCATCAATGTTATACCACTAGTCCTGGCGTTATTCAAGTATCATCGTGGGCACAGTTGGGCTAACTGGATTTCCAGTTTAGGATTGATTTCTCAGGACTAAATTGCTAGAATTGATGGACTTGAATTGATTGAGTTACTGATGGCTTCCTCTTGCCGGGTATGCTTTTCTGCCGGAAGAGGCGTTTTGTTAGGAAAGGTACCGTAAATGTTAGCTGTGGCGTGTGTCAAGCAGGTGCCGGATACCACTCAGGTCAAAGTCGACCCGGTGACGGGTACCCTGATTAGAGAGGGCGTGCCTTTTATTATCAACCCGTTTGACACCCATGCCCTGGAAGAGAGCCTCAGGCTGAAAGACAGATACGGACTGCGCGTGGTGGCCATCTCGATGGGCCCGCCCAATACCGAGGTCACCCTGAGGAAAGCCCTGGCCCTGGGCGCTGATGATACGGTGCTTTTAAGTGACCGGGTTTTTGGTGGGGCGGATACGTTGGCGACCAGCATGGTCCTGGCCGAGGCTATCCGGCGGCTGGCCCGGGAGGAAGAAGTGGCGGTGGTGCTCTGCGGACGGCAGACCATTGACGGGGATACGGCTCAGGTGGGGCCGGGTATCGCCACCCGCCTGGGATACTCGCAGTTGACCCTGGTCGACCGTATTGAGGAGATGGACCTGTCGGCGAAGCAGGTAAGGGTCAGGCGCAAGCTGAGAACCCGGAGCGAGATTGTGGCGGCGCCCTTACCGGCCATGATTGCGGTGACGCGGGAAGCAAACCGCCCGCGCTATCCCAGGGTGCCCATGCGACTCGCCGCCGAGGATGCCGTCGTGACACTGTGGGACAACCAGGAGATGAAACTGGATGAGGAGACGGTTGGGCTCAAAGGTTCGACGACGCAGGTGCGCCGGATTTTTTCTCCAGAAAGAGCCAAGGGCGAGATACTGGGCGACGGTCTGAGTAATCCCGAGGAGGCCGCCCAGTTACTGGTTGGCCGGCTGATAGAAAAAGGCCTTCTCAATCTGTAATTATCGTGTGGCCGACTGAGTAAAGAGTTTGGCTATGGCCGAAGAGAAAAAAATGAAGAAGCCCCGGGGTGTGGCCCGCCTTATTCCGGGCAAATGTATTGCCTGCGGCGCCCGCTGCCAGGCTTCCTGCCCCGAAGACGCCGTAGAGATGGACGACCGGGGCGAGCCGATTATTTCCGTCGAGAAGTGCATTGGCTGCCGCAAGTGCCTCAAGGTCTGCCCGTCCGAGGCCCTTGAGATTTACTACACTCCGGAAGAGCAAAAAATCCTCGCCGAGATAGAGGCCCGAACCAGGGCAGCGGCTAGGCCGGAAGTAGAAGAAGTGGGTGTTGAGGAAGCGGCGGCGCTGGCCAGGCTAAAGGAATACCGGGGTGTCTGGGTCTTTGTGGAGCAGACCGCCGGTGAGCCGGCGGGAGTTTCCTGGGAATTGATGGGCGCGGGTGCTGACCTGGCTAAGACCCTGGGTGTGGAATTGTGCTCTGTGGTCGTCGGCGACGGGGTGGCGCATCTCTGCCGGGAGTCATTTGCCTACGGCGCGACCAAGTCCTACCTGATAGACGACCCGGTGTTTCACCATTACCGCACCGAACCGTGTTACCGGGCCATTTGCTATCTGGTGGAGAAATATAAACCGGAGATTATGCTGCTGGGCGCTACCGGCCTGGGGAGGGACCTGGCCGGTGCCGTGGCCACCCGGCTCCAGACCGGGCTGACGGCCGACTGTACCGGCCTGACCATTGATGAGAAGAGGTTCCTGCTGCAGACGCGGCCCGCCTTCGGCGGCAATATTATGGCGACTATTTTAACCGAGCGCACGCGGCCGCAGATGGCTACCGTCCGGCCACACGTCATGCCCATGCCGCAGAAGGATACTTCCCGCCGGGGGGAGATTGTCCGCGAGTCGATACCGGTCAGGGAAGAGGACTTTGCCGTCAAGGTACTGGAGGTAATTGATGACCGTAAAGAAGGGGAGGTGGATGTGGCGGCGGCAGAGGTCATTGTTTCTGGCGGAAGAGGAATGTGTGCCAGAGAGAATTTCAGCATTTTGCAGGAACTGGCGGACGAGTTGGAAGGGGTGGTCGGTTGTTCCCGTGCCGTCGTCGAGGCCGGCTGGATGCCGGCGGACCGTCAGGTCGGCCAGACGGGGAAGACGGTCAGGCCCAGGATTTATATTGCCTGCGGCATCAGCGGGGCGATTCAACACCTGGTGGGCATGCAGGACTCGGATACCATCATTGCCATCAATCAGGATCGGCAGGCACCCATCTTTGAGGTGGCCAACTACGGGATTGTGGGTGATGTTTTCCAGGTAATCCCCGCCATTACCAAACATATCAGAGAACTACGGGCCCAAAGAGGGGGTTAGTGCCTGGCGTTAGAGAGTGAGACCGGAAAAGGAGTAAAGCTTGTCGCCTGATATCGTGCTGTTTGCCATTGTGCTGGTGGCGGCCATAGCTTTTTTTGGCTGGAGCTGCTTCCGGCGCTTCCGCCTGGTGACCCTGGGCCGGCCCGACAACCGTTTCCACGATATTGGCCGGCGCCTGGGAAACACGCTGTTATACGCTTTTGGCCAGCGGCGGGTGGTCAGCCGACCTTTCGGGGTGAACCACCTTGTCCTGCACTGGTGCTTTCTAATCTTGCTGGCGGCCAATACCGAGTTCCTGCTCGGCGGCCTGTTCCCGGATTATATCAGTCTCTCCAGGCTGCCGGACGGCGCGTACCATGCTCTGGCTTTCATCTTTGACCTGGTGTCAATTCTGGCCCTGCTGGCGGTGTGTGCCGCGCTTATCCGCCGGGCGGCTTTTACCAACCCTTACATCGGCGGGTTGAGCCGCGACTCGGTTACCATTCTGGGGCTGGTGGCGGTGTTGATGGTTGCCTTTTTCGGTATGCACGCCGGCGAGATTGCGCAGGGGAGCGAAGCCGCTGCCCGGTACATGCCGGTATCCGGCTATGTGGCGGCCGCTTTTCTGGCCGGTATCCCGGCCGGAAGTCTGGCCGGGTTAATCGGCTTTTTCTGGTGGCTCCACGCTGTCGTGCTGCTCACCTTTCTGAATTACCTGCCTTACAGCAAGCATATGCATATTATGACGGCCATTCCCAACTGTTTTTTCAAGAGCTTGGTTCGGGTTAACACTCAGCCCCGGGAAGAATTTAAGAAAGGCAATATTTTTGGCGTCGGGCAGATAGACCAGTTTACCTGGAAAGGCCTGTTTGACGCTTATTCCTGCACGGAATGCGGCCGCTGCTCGGACGCCTGCCCGGCCACCTTCACCGGCAAGCCGCTGGACCCCCGGCTGGTTATCCACGATATTAAGGCCAACCTGATAGCCAACGGGCCGCGGCTGAAGCGAAAGGTGGCGACCGTGCTGCCCTTAATCGGGAATGGTCAGGAACGGGAAGGGAGCGTGGCCGAGGAGGTAATCTGGGAGTGTACCACCTGCGGCGCCTGCCTGGAAGTGTGCCCGGTGTTTATTGAGCATTTTCCCCGGATTATCGATATGCGCCGGCACCTGGTGGAGATGCAGGCTAGGTTCCCGGAAGAACTGATTACTTTTTTTGAGCACATGGAGCAGCGCCGTAATCCCTGGGGGATTGCTCCCGCGGAGCGTACCAAGTGGACGGCGGAAGCTGAGGTCAGTCCTTTTGAGGCTGGCACGACCGAGTATTTGCTTTTCGTGGGCTGTGCCGGGGCTTTTGATGCCCGCAACCGGCGGACGACGCTGGCCCTGACCAGGATTCTGTCAGCCGCCGGCGTTTCCTGGGGTATTCTGGGCCGGGATGAGATTTGCTGTGGCGACAGCTTGCGCCGGCTGGGCAATGAGTTTGTTTTCGACCGTATGGCCGAAGAGAACGTCCGGATGTTTGCCGAGAGGGGCGTGAAAAAAGTAATTACCCAGTGCCCGCACTGTTACAGCACTCTGAAAAATGATTATCGCCAGTACGGGGCCGAACTGGAAGTCAGCCATCACACCGAATTAATCAACAATCTAATCAAAACCGGCCGGCTGAAACTGGATAAGGCCGGAGACCCGGGTAAGGTGGTGTTCCACGATTCCTGCTATCTGGGACGCTATAATGGGGTCTATGAAGCGCCGCGTGAAGCGATTGCCTCGGTTACCGGTCAACGGCCGGTGGAGATGACGCGCTACCGCGAACGGTCTTTCTGCTGCGGCGGTGGCGGCGGGCGCATGTGGTTGGAAGAGCGCCTCGGGAGGCATATCAATGTCACCCGTGTCGAAGAAGCCCTGCAGGCAGAGCCCGGGACGGTCTGTGTCTGCTGCCCGTACTGCACGACCATGTTTGAAGACGGACTGAAAGACAAAGGTGTGGAAGGCAGTGTACGGGTGCTCGACCTGGCCGAGATTGTCGCCGGCGCGCTGAAATAGGACGCCGGCTCTTATCTATCAGGACTTTCGGTCACCCCTGACGCCGATAGTTACCTCGTTAAATGGTATCACGTTGCCGCTGGCCAGGATTGACTGCTTGGCCATGTGCACCAGGCCGGAACAGCAGGGAACTTCCATGTGCACCACGGTAAGGCTCTTCAGGTTTGCCTGGCGCAGTATTTCGGTCAGTTTGCTCTGATGGGCCTCAAAGTTATCCAGCTTGGGGCAGGCAATAAGCAGGGCACGGTCTTTCAGGAAGTCTTGGTGAAAACCGGCATAGGCAAAGGGAACACAGTGTGCCGTCAGCACCAGGTCAGCACCTTGAAGAAAAGGCGCCGATGGAGGGACGAGAGTTAGCTGGACCGGCCAGTGGGTGAGCATTGATTTGGCGACAACTCCAGTGCTCTCCGGCGGTGGAATCTCGATACGGTCCGGTGCTTTAAACTGGGTAATGGTGGCGGATGGGCAGCCACAGGGAAGCTCTTTATCGGCTTCGCTTTCAAACTGGGTGACGGCCGCGGAAGGGCAGCCGCCGGGGAGCGCCTCTTGGGCAGGCTCTTCTGAGTGCCGGTATTGCGCCACCGCCTCTTCATTGAACTCTTCGACCTCGCGTTCCTCAATGGTGATGGCGTCCTGGGGACATTCTCCAAGGCAGGCACCGAGACCGTCGCAGTATTGTTCGCTGATGAGCTTTGCCTTGCCATCAATAATCTGGAGCGCGCCTTCGGCGCAGGAAGGAATGCAGACACCGCAGCCGTTACATTTCTCCTCGTCAATTTTCACGATTTTCCGGAGTAGTTTAGTCGCCATTGCTTACCTCCTTTGTTATTCTGACTGTTCTCCGCCTTTCAGTGCTTGCCACCTTTCCTCTCCCAGGCACTGGCGCGCGGAAGCACACCAGTCAATACAGGAAGGCATTTTTTCCTGGTAAACGTATTGGCCGCACTTCGGGCACTTTATTTTTAGTTCGTCGGAAAAGATTTCCACCTCAGCGCCGCAGTTCGGGCACTTGTACAGTGCCACTCGCAGCTTTCTTATATCCTGGCCGGGACACTGGCTGGGCATGGTTATTACCTCCTCCTACGTCGGATAACTGGTTTTTACCTTCTGGTAATGATGATAACAGCTAATGGGATGAAAAACTATGATTTAAATCACACAGGGGGTACACGGGAGGATATTTTAGTGACCCCATCCCCCCTGTAGTTACTTGTTAGGAAACCCACCCCCTTTATCCCCCTCCCTTTGATAAGGGAGGGGGAATTATAGGT
>DAOWCR010000123.1 GCA_030639445.1 Dehalococcoidales bacterium | reverse complement strand
GGGTGCTAAAATCCTTAGTTAACTCAGAATGATAACCTATCTTTTTACCACCTCGTTCGTTATACTATATGCACAGGGTAACACCGTAATCGCTGGCGGCACGAAAGATTACCGTTTAGTCAAGACCCAGTCAGGATGGAGTTGTCAGGTGCAAAATGAGGAGAGCCTCGTCCGGCGGGCGCAGCAGCACGACCAGGCGGCTTTAACTCAAATATATGAAGAGAACTTTGATAAAATTTATCGCTATATCGTTCTCAAAATAGGAGAGAAGACGGAGGCAGAGGATATGACACAACAGGTCTTTCTCAGCGCCTTCAGATCTATTTCTTCCTTCAAGTGGCAGGGCACTCCCTTTTCCGCCTGGCTGTACCGCATCGCCCATAACCAGATAGTGGACTATCTGAGGAAAAAGTCAAAGCGGCCCACCGTTCCCCTTGATGAGTCACTGGCCGCCGGCGACAGCAACCCCGGTCAGGCGGTGGAACAGAAGCTGGATAACGAGAGGCTGGTCCTGGCCACCAAACAGCTGACTCAGGCGCAGCAGGAGGTGATTTCCCTCCGTTTTGCCGGCGAGCTGCCCCTCGCCCAGGTAGCCCGGATTATGGGGAAAAGTGAGGGGGCGATAAAGGCGCTACAGCACAGCGCGATAGTCTCCCTACGCAAAATACTGGCGGCAGGCTAAGCAGATGAAGCAGAACCAAGGATTCGATAATATTCTGGAGGAATGCCTGGAGCGGATACTCGCCGGAGGTGAGACGGTAGAGCAGTGCCTGACAAGGTATCCCGAGGAGGCTGCCGAGCTGGAACCGCTTCTCCGGACATCCCTGTTCGCTAAAAAGGCGGCGGAAATCAAACCCCGCCCCGAGTTTCGGGAGAGGGCCAGGTACCAGATGCGCGCGGCACTCCAGGAAATGGCGGAGAAGAGAGAGCGCCGTTTTTCCCTCTTTAGCTGGCAGCCCCGATGGGCTACCGTCGCCGTGGCCGTGCTGGTCTTGCTGCTCGCCAGTGGTGGGACCGTGGCCGCTGCCGGCAACAGTATGCCGGACGGGCCACTTTATCCCGTGAAGCTGGCCGCCGAGAGAGTACGGCTGGCGCTGACTCCCTCGACCCTGGGCAAAGCGGAGCTTTACGCCAAACTGGCGGACAAGCGGGTGGCCGAGATAATTAAGATGGTGGACAAGGGTAAGCCAGAGCAGGCAGCGCGAGTTGCCGAGCGCCTGAACGTCCAGCTTACGGCGATGTCGAGCCTGGTCGGTCTACCGGGAGAAGAGGCCAGTGTCGTCATGGCGCCGCCGGCGGGCGCTCCCCGAGAAGCACCCGCACCCACTATGGTAGAAAGGCCCCCTGAGAAAGAAACGGTGATGATGGCACCACCCCCCCGCACGGTGGTAAAGCTGCCGGAGGAAAAAGCCGTTACCGTGGCACCACCGCCGCCGGCCGTCCGGGAAGCGCCGGTAAGGCCGGAAGCCGCGGTGGAGGTAGCAGGAGATGATGATGAGCTTGATAGACGGGCCAGACTATTGAGAATCCTGGCCCGCAATGCCGCCACTCATCAGGCGGCGCTCCAGGCGGCACTGGAAAGAGCCCCGGAATCAGCCCGCCCGGCCCTGCTCCGGGCTCTGGCGGTATCAGACGCCGAATATGAGCGAGCCCTCAGGGCGCTCAGGAATCTAAGGGAGAGAACCGGAAACGCCGGTGAGACCGAAAGTCGGGACCGGGGGAGAGACTGACCGCGTAAACCTTATCAGTCTGATTCCTCAGGCCAGCCCAAAAAGTTTTACCAAATATCTTGAAATCGCCACTAACCAGGTGGCGGTTTTTTCGTTTTATATAGTGGAAGTAATTTTAAAACAGGAGGTAGCAGATGAAAAAGACCTGGTTAATCACGGTGAGCCTGGCGGTAGTAATAATGACCGCAACTGTCGCCTTCGCCGGCTGTAGCGGGGGCAGCACAAGTCCCATACCGAGCGGCCTACCCTCGGACCTCCGGGTCAACTTCAGCAGCCAGCAGGAGGGGCTCTGGGTCAGCGGCAGCGGCAGAGTATCGGTCGTGCCCGATATTGCCGTTCTGAGACTGGGCATTGAAGCCCAGGAGACCAGCGTGGCCGAGGCCCAGTTGCAGGCGGCCGGAGCCATGGAAGCGGTGATGGCCGTCCTGGCCAATAGCGGCGTGGCGGAGAAAGATATTCAGACCCAGTATTTCAACATTCACCGGGTAACCAGGTGGGACGACAATAAGAGGCAGGAAGTGGTCATCGGCTATCGCGTCACCAATATGGTGTCGGCCAAGATAAGGGATATGGATGGAGTCGGCGCCATCGTTGATGCGGTGGCGGCGGCCGGGGGAGACCTCACCCGCATTGACGGCGTCAGTTTTTCCGTGGAAGACCCGTCAAACTATCACGAGGAGGCCAGAGAAAAGGCAATGGCTGACGCCCGGGCCAAAGCCGAGCAGCTGGCGGAACTGGCCGGAGTTAAACTGGGCAGACCGATTTATATTTCCGAAAGCGCTTATATCCCCTCCCCTGTTTACCGTCAGCCCATGTATGAGCAGGCGGCGGGAGTGCCGATGCCGGAGACAGCAATCAGTCCCGGCGAGATGGAAATCAGCCTTAATGTCCAGCTAGTCTACGCCATTTCGGACTAGTGAAGCAATCTACAGAGGTGCCGCTTTCGCGGCAGCCTCTTTACCATATAAATTTAAATCAGGTGAACACACTTAACGAAAGGGAGGTATCAAAGAAATGCCCAAAAAGATGAAAATTCTGGTTTCCGTACTGCTGGCGGTGATCCTGCTAACGGCAGGCAGCGCCGCTGCCGTGATGGCGCAGGAAGATGAGGAGCCGGCACCACAGGCAGAGGAGTCCGCGGCACCAATGGCGGCCAACGGCCTGCTTGCCAAGGTTGCCGGAATCCTGGGTATTCCCGAGGAAGAACTGGGGAAAGCCTTTCAACAGGCTCGGCAGGAGATGATGCAGGAGAGGTGGGAAGAGGCATTTTACCAGCTGCTGGATAAAGCGGT
>DAOWCR010000017.1 GCA_030639445.1 Dehalococcoidales bacterium | reverse complement strand
CGATGGTGCCGAACTGCTGCGTCCATAGCTCGTTGCCCGCCCGGTCGTACTTGCGCACAAAGATATCAAAGTTACCCGAGGACGTCTGGCCGGGCAGGGTATTATCGGTATAGCCAACCACATAGGTATTGCCGGCCCCATCAACGTCTACGTTATAAGCAACGTCGGTGCCATCGGTGCCGAACTGGTGGAGCCAGGTGATGGTTGGGGATGATTTAGCTGGCGCTGCCTCGGCATAACCGGTGGTGCTCAGGCGGATAGCGGAGAATATCAAAACCGCGCTAACCAGGACAAAACCCGCATTAATAAAAACGCGCTTCATTTTCCGGTTCTCCTTCAGGCACTTCAGCCTCACCACCAGACAATTACCTATACCTATAATTATATTACATTCCTTGAGCTTTGTGGAGAGGGAGATAAAGGGAGAGGGAGTGATTTTATCCCCGCTACCAGAGAGTCCGCTGCGGGGGTTTCTCCTTTTTATCATAGGTCAGGCCCAGGTGTTCGTAAGCCAGGCGGGTGGCTAGGCGGCCGCGGGGTGTCCGCTCCAGGAAGGCCAGCTGCAGGAGATAAGGCTCGTAGACGTCCATAATGGTGTCTGACTCCTCGCTGATGGCGGCGGCGATGGTCTCCAGCCCCACCGGCCCGCCGTTAAACTTGTCAATGATGGTGTGCAGCACCTTGTGGTCCACCTCGTCCAGCCCGATGGGGTCGACTTCCAGCTTGGCCAGCGCGTCCACGGCTACCGGCTTCGTGGCGATGCCGTCGGCCATCACCTGGGCGTAGTCCCGCACCCGCTTGAGCAGGCGGTTGGCCACGCGCGGCGTCCCCCGCGCCCGGCGGGCGATTTCTTCCAGTCCACCGTCCTCCGCCTCTATCTGGAGGATGCTGGCGGAGCGCTTGAGGATTGACTCGATAGCTGCCCGGTCGTAAAAATCAAGGCGGTACACCGCGCCAAAGCGGTCGCGGAGGGGCGGGCTCAGCATGGCGAAGCGGGTGGTGGCGCCAATCAGGGTAAAGTTCGGCAGGTTCAATCTCAGGCTCCGGGCGCCGGGGCCCTTGCCGATGATAATATCCAGGGCAAAATCTTCCATCGCCGGGTAGAGCACGTCCTCCACGGCGCGGCTCAGGCGGTGGATTTCATCGATAAACAATATATCCTGGGAGTGGAGGTTGGTCAAGATGGCCGCCAGGTCTCCGGTGCGCTCAATGGCCGGCCCCGAGGTCACCCGGATACTGACCCCCATCTCCACGGCGATGATATGGGCCAGGGTGGTCTTGCCCAGGCCGGGCGGCCCGTAGAGCAGTATGTGGTCGAGCGCCTCACCCCTGCCCTTGGCCGCCGTGATGGCGATATTCAGGTTACCCTTGATTTTATCCTGTCCGACGAAGTCATCAAGGTGGCGGGGACGGAGGCTGGTATCCAGCGGGATGTCCTCGGCGCTGGGCTTACCTGATATGATGCGAGCTATCTCAACTCACCTCTTACCTTTTCGTTCAGGCGGTCGGCTCACCTTTGTCAGTGGCCGGGCCCGGTTCTTCGGCGAGCGCTTCCAGGCTTACCACCTCGGGTGCTTCCGCGGGGCCTTCCTCAGCGGTCAGTCCCGGCGCTGCCTCAGTTTTTTCAGTTTCTTCAGTAGCCGTAAGGCCCGGCGCTGCCTCACCTTCTTCGGTAGCCGTAAGGCCCGGCGCTGCCTCACCTTCTTCAATAGCCGTAAGGCCCGGTGCTTCCTCGGCCGCTACTTCGTCGATAAACATCTCCGGCAGTTCCGCGCGCGCTTCTTCCGCGGCGGCCCGTTCCAGCTCTTCCATCAGAGGCTGGTAGTGGGCCGGTATCAGCTTGCCGATGATGACGTTTTCCTTAAGCCCGACCAGCTTGTCCACCTTGCCGTAAACGGCGGCTTCGGTCAGGACCCTGGTGGTCTCCTGGAAAGAAGCGGAAGACAGCCAGCTATCGGTGCTCAGTGAGGCCCTGGTGATGCCCAGCAGCACGGTATGGGCCGTGGCCGGCTCACCGCCTTCCGCCAGCACCTTGGCGTTAATGTCCTCGTAAAGGAACCGGTCCACCAGTTCATCCGGCACCAGCTCGGTGTCACCGGCGGAATCAATGCGGACCTTGGTCAGCATCTGATGGACGATAGTTTCAACATGCTTGTCGTTTATGGTTACGCCCTGGGAGCGGTAGACCTTTTGCACCTCGTCGACCAGGTATTGCTGGACGGCCTCCCGGCCCAGAATGCGCAGTATGTCCTGCGGGTTCACTGACCCATCGGTAAGCTGCTGCCCGACTTTTACCTCGTCCCCGGTTTGGACCCGGATACTGGCGGTGCCGGGTATCACGTACTCTCGCACCTCTTTCTCCTCATAGCTGATAAATAGCCGCTTGCCTTTAACCGTAACCTCGCCGGCGGTGCGGGCCAGGAGCGTTTGGTCTTGCGGGGCTAAAGCGTCTGCCTTGGTTTTGGCTTTGGTTTTAGCGGCCGGGGCTGGAGTCGCCAGCGCCGTGCCGATATCCACCCATTGCCCGTTGCTCACCGCCGCCTTCCAGCCTGCGGGCAGGGCATATTCATCATGGTATATCTCAGAACTGGCAATCCTGATTCTCCGGCCCTCTTCATCCTGGACCACGTCGGCCGTCCCGTCTATCTCCGAGGTGATTGCCTGACCCTTGGGCGCTCTGGCCTCAAAAAGTTCCTCTACCCTGGGCAGACCGCTGGTGATATCAAGCCCGGCGACACCGCCGGTATGGAAGGTACGCAGTGTGAGCTGGGTGCCCGGTTCACCGATACTTTGCGCGGCAATTATGCCGACGGCGGTGTTGAGCTCAACGATGCCCCCGCGAGCCAGGTCTCGGCCATAGCACATCTGGCACATGCCCCGCTTCGACTGGCAGAAGAGGGGAGACCTGACCTGGATTCTGGTTATCCCGGCGGCTGCAATTTCATTTGCTTTCGACTCGCTAATTTCCTCGTTTCGGTCGACGATGGTTTTTTTGGTTTTGGGGTGGACCACCGGGCTGGCGGCCAGCCGGCTGATGGTCCGCTCGGTAAGGGAAGGCAGCAGCCCCTTGTCCGGTGGTTCGGATATCCAGATGCCATCCACCGTGCCGCAGTCCTCTTCAAAGACGATGACATCCTGGGCGACGTCAATGAGGCGCCGGGTAAGGTAACCGCTGTCCGATGTCCTCAGCGCCGTGTCGGCCAGTCCTTTGCGGGCACCGTGGGTGGAGATAAAGTATTCCAGAACACTGTGCCCTTCGCGGAGGCTCGACTTGATAGGAAATTCGATTATCTTACCGGAAGGGTCGGTCATCAGGCCGCGCATGCCGGCCATCTGCGAAATCTGGGAAATATTACCCTTGGCGCCCGAGGTGGCCATCATGTAGATGCCGCCAAAGCGGTCAAGAGTGTCTGAAATAGTTTTGGTAATTTTATCGGTGGTCTCCATCCACGCGCTGACGACGCTGTTATACCTTTCGTCCTCGGTGATTAAACCGCGTTGATACTGGTTTTCAATAATGGTGATTCTTTCCTCCGCCTCTTCCAGCATCTTGGGTTTGCTTTGCGGGACCTTAATATCGTTCATGGCGATGGATATCCCTGACTTGGTGGCATAGTGGAAGCCCAGCTGTTTAAAGTTGTCCAGTACGGCTGCCGTCTCTTCGTCACCCAGCAGCCGGCAGCATTCGGTAACAATTTGCTTCAAGACTGATTTGTCAATGATTTTATTGTAAAAACCCAGCTCCGAAGGTATCACTTCATTGAAGATAATACGGCCGACGCTGGTCTTAAGTCTTTCACTGCCGTTTTTCTGGTCCCTGATTTCAACCTCGGCTCTGAGGTCAACGACGCCCAGTTCATAGGCGAGCTTGGCCTCTTCGAAACTGCCGAAAAGGGTGCCTTCCCCTCTGGCTCCGGGCTTGGTGGTCGTCAGGTAGTAGCAGCCGAAGACGATATCCAGGGTGGGGGTTATCGTCGGTTCGCCGCTGCTCGGCAGCAGCATATTGTGGTGGCTGAGGGCCAGCTCTCTGGCCTCTCGGACGGCGGCTCTGGAGAGCGGGACGTGGACAGCCATCTGGTCGCCGTCAAAGTCGGCATTGAAAGCCGAGCAGACCAGGGCGTGAATCTGGATGGCGCTGCCATCAATGAGTACCGGTTCAAAGGCCTGGATGCTGAGCCGGTGCAGGGTGGGCGCCCGGTTCAGCCATACCGGCCGCTCTTTGACAACTTCCTCCAGTATGTCATATACCTCCGGCTTGGCCCTTTCCACCAGCCGCCGGGCACTCTTGATATTGGGAGCCAGACCCTGTGTCACCAGGTGGTGCATGACAAAGGGCTTGAACAGCTCCAGAGCCATCCGCCGGGGCAGGCCGCACTGGTGGAGTTTGAGTTCCGGGCCGACCACGATGACGGAGCGCCCGCTATAGTCAACCCTCTTGCCGAGCAGGTTCTGGCGGAAGCGCCCCTGTTTACCACGGAGCATATCTGACAGCGACTTCAGTTTGTGGTTACCGCTGACGGAAATAGCCCGTCCCCGCCGGCCGTTGTCAATCAGGGAATCGACGGCTTCCTGCAGCATGCGCTTTTCATTGCGGATGATAATTTCCGGGGCGCCGATTTCTATCAGGTGGCGCAGCCGGTTGTTGCGGTTAATGACGCGCCGGTACAGGTCGTTGAGGTCGCTGGTGGCGAACCGGCCGCCGTCAAGCTGGACCATGGGGCGGAGGTCAGGGGGTAAAACGGGCAGGACCGTTAAAATCATCCATTCCGGCTTGTTGCCGCTGCTGCGAAAGGCTTCCAGTACCCGCAGTTGTTTGCTCGCCTTTTTACGCCGTTGACCGGAAGAAGACAGAGTTTCCTGCAGGAGTTCGCTGCGCAGGACATCGAGGTCAATATCCTTGATAATCTTGAGGACAGCCTCGGCGCCCATGCCGGCTTCAAAGACCTGTCCCCACCTTTGCTTGAGCTCGTGGTATTGATTCTCGGTAAGCAGTTCCCGGACGAGAAGGCTTTTCAGTCGGTCTGCCTCGGTGGAAAAGTCCTCATCAAATTTTGTTTTTTCCTCAACGAAGTTCCGCCGTGCCTGGTTGACTTCCTCTACCGTCGCCTGTTCCTGCTCCATCCGGGCTATTTCGGTTTCCAGGGCGCTCTGGCGGTCCGTTCCTTCCTGTGAAGTGTTCTCCTCCAGCTGTTTCAGCACTTCCTGGCGTGCTTCTTCGTTTATGGCGGTGATGATGTAGTGGGAGAAATACAGGACATGTTCCAAGTTCCGCGGTGACAGGTCAAGGAGCAGTCCCAGTCGACTGGGGGTTCCTTTGGCAAACCAGATATGGCTGACCGGGCAGGCCAGCTCGATATGCCCCATGCGCTCCCGGCGCACCTTGGCCCGGGCTACTTCGACACCGCATTTATCACAGATAACTCCCTTATAGCGTATCTTTTTATACTTGCCGCAATAACATTCAAAGTCCTTGGTCGGGCCAAAGATTCTCTCGCAGAAAAGCCCGTCCCTCTCCGGCTTCAGCGTGCGGTAGTTGATGGTCTCCGGCTTGGTTATTTCACCGTAGGACCAGCCCCTGATTTGCTCTGGCGAAGCCAGCGAGATACGTACGGCGTCAAAATCATTAATTTCCAGCATTTTCTTCTTCTACCTCACTCCGGGACGAATCTTTAATAAGTTTCAGCTCTGTCTCCAGGCTGGGGACTTCTTCAGTAGGGGCTTCTTCAGTGGGGACTTCTTCCGAAAGTTCCTCGGTAGGAGCTGCCTCGGCCTCTTCTTCCGTGATTACTTCCAGGGCCAGTCCCAGGCTCTGCAGTTCCTTCACCAGGACTTTAAATGACTCCGGCACACCGGGCTGAAGGATGTCATCGCCTTTAATGATGGCTTCATAGGCTTTGGCTCTCCCGGTGACGTCGTCCGATTTAATGGTCAGCATTTCCTGCAGGTTATGGGCGGTGCCATAGGCTTCCAGCGCCCACACTTCCATCTCGCCAAAGCGCTGGCCTCCGAACTGGGCCTTACCCCCCAGGGGTTGCTGGGTAATCAGGGAGTATGGCCCGGTGGAGCGGGCATGGACCTTATCTTCCACCAGGTGGTTTAACTTCATCATATAGATATTGCCCACGGTCACCGGCTGGTCAAACGGCTCGCCGGTGCGTCCGTCGCGGAGTGTCATCTTACCGAAGGTGGGCGGGGTGTGCCCCTTTTCGCTGGTCACCTTTTCCACGGTTTCCCTTAGTTCCGCGGCATTGAGTTTACGGCTGTCTATGCCCAGGTCTTCCAGCCAGAGTCGCAGGCAGACCTCCCGGGCCGCTCCCGGATGGTCGTCACGGAATACCCGGTTTCCGTCATAACCCCGGCTTTTAATCCAGGTCTTGGCTAACTCCAGCCGTACCGTCTGGTTCTTGGCATCCGGGTCAGGGTTAACCGCGGACGCTTTCTGGGCGAGCCAGGCCCTGGCCAGGGCATCTTCAATAGCCACATCATCCGCACCATCAAAGACCGGAGTGAGCACCCTGAAGCCCAGAGTCTGGGCCGCCCAGCCCAGATGGGTTTCCAGCACCTGCCCGATGTTCATTCGTGACGGGACACCTATGGGATCGAGGATAATGTCAACTGGCGTGCCGTCCGGCAGGAAGGGCATATCCTCCTTGGGGGCGATGAGGGCAATGACTCCTTTGTTGCCGTGTCGTCCGGCCAGTTTGTCCCCGACGGCGAACTTTCGTTTCTGGGCTACCCAGACCTGCACCCACTGATTAACTCCGGCGGGCAGGTCATCACCACTGTCTTTGCGGGAGTAGACTTTCACGTTAATCACTTTACCCCACTCACCGTGAGGTACCCTCAGGGAGGTGTCTTTCACGTCCCGCGCTTTCTCACCGAAGATGGCCCGCAGCAGTTTCTCTTCGGCGGACAGCTCGGTCTCACCTCTGGGAGTGATTTTACCGACCAGGGTATCATCCGGGCCCACTTCCGCGCCAATCCGAATAATGCCGGTTTCGTCAAGCTCGCGCAGGCTTTCCTCGCCAACGTTGGGTATATCCCGGGTGATTTCTTCAGGGCCGAGTTTGGTATCCCGGGCTTCCGTCTCATGCTTGGCAATGTGAATGGAGCTGAACTTGTCTTCTTCCAGCAGGCGGCTGCTGACGATGATGGCGTCCTCAAAGTTATAGCCTTCCCAGCTCATAAAAGCACACAGCACGTTTTGCCCCAGGGCCAGTTCTCCCTGTTCCGTCGCCGAGCTATCGGCGAGAACCTGGCCCGGCTCTATCCGGTCGCCTTTCTTCACCAGCGGACGCTGGTTGATGCAGGTACCCTGGTTGGTGCGCACGAATTTCATAAACTTATCATCATATTCGTGCTTAACGCCGTCATCTCCAGTCACAACGAGGTGGTATCTAGGTTCCCCTTTATCGTCAGTTATGCCGCCAATCTCAGTTACCACCCCCGCATTTTCAGCAAAAAGCACCTGCCCGCTGTACCGGGCGGCTTCCGTTTCCATGCCGGTGGCGACCAGGGGTGCCTCGGGGCAGAGGAGGGGCACTGACTGCCGCTGCATATTGGCGCCCATCAGGGCGCGGTTGGCGTCATTATGCTCCAGGAAGGGTATTAAGGCCGTGGCCACGCTGACTATCTGCTTGGGGGAGACATCCATCAGCTCGATTTTATCCGGTGTTTCCAGCAGGTAGTGGTCGCCTCTCCGGGCCTCAACCTTTTCTTCCAGGAACTGGTTACCCGCGTCAAGCCGGGCGTTAGCCTGGGCAATGGTGTGCTTTTCCTCTTCATCGGCGGACAGGTAGACGATGTCATCCGAGACAACGGGCACCACTTTTACGGTGGCATTGGTTAGCCTGCTCAGCCTGCGGGCAAGCTCGGGCGTAATGGTCGTGTTGGCTTTGATTACGGTCGCGCCCTTCTTATTGACGACGGCCTCGCGGGTTGTTTTCCCGATGAGCTGGTCACTGGTATTGTCCAGTTCGTTGATGACCTTGCGGTAAGGTGTTTCAATAAAGCCGTACTCGTTAATCCGGCTGTAGACAGCCAGCGAGCCGATGAGACCGATATTGGGACCTTCCGGCGTCTCGATGGGACAGATTCTGCCGTAGTGGGAGAAGTGGACATCGCGGACGTCAAAACCGGCGCGCTCGCGGGACAGGCCGCCCGGCCCCATGGCGGACAGGCGGCGCTTATGGGTCAGCTCGGCCAGCGGATTGGTCTGGTCCATAAACTGCGACAGCTGGGAGCCGCTGAAGAATTCTCTCACCGCGGCCACTACCGGCCGAATATTGACCAGGGCGCTGGGCGTGAGGCCCTCGGTGCTGATAATGCTCATCCGCTCCCGGACGGCTTGTGCCAGGCGCAGCAGCCCGACGTGAAACTGGGTCTGCACCAGCTCGCCGACAGTGCGCACCCGGCGGTTGCCGAGATGGTCAATATCATCGCCAGTATCGTTGCCGTTGTTAATCATGATGAGGTGTCGGACTATCTCGACAAGGTCCTCCTTGGTCAGGGCGCGCTCTTTCAGGGGAACGTTCAGTCCCAGCCGCTTGTTAAGCTTGTAGCGGCCGACGGCGCCCAGGTCGTAGCGCAGCGAATCGAAGAACAGGCTGTGTATCAGTTTCCGGGCATTTTCGGGATTGGGCAGCTCTCCCGGGCGCAGTTTCTTGTAGATATCGAGCAGCGCTTCGGGGGTGTCTTTGACCAGCGGCTCGCGCTCGATAGTCGTCCTGATATACTGGTGTTCCGGAGAGTCGTCCTCTTCGGCGAACATACTGAGCAGCTCTTCGTCACTGCTATAACCGATGGCGCGCAGCAGCGTGGTGATGGGGATTTTCCGTTTACCGTCTATCTTGGCCGAGATGACATCACGGTTGCTGGTCTCAAACTCGAGCCAGGCCCCGCGGGTGGGGATTAGTTTGGCGAAGCAGAAGTCACGGCCGGTCGTGGCGTCTTCCCCGACGGTGAAATAGACACCCGGGGAGCGCAGTAGCTGGCTTACCACTACCCGCTCGGCACCACTGGTAATGAAGGTGCCTTTGGCGGTCATCAGGGGGATGTCCCCCAGGAACAGGTCCTGTTCCTTCACCTCTCCGGTCTCCCTGATGAACAGCCGTACCCGGATGTAAAGGGGCGCCGAATAGGTTAAGTTTCGCTCCCGGCATTCCGTTTCGGTATGGCCCGGGCGCGGTTCACGGAATTCGTAGGCGATGAAGCTGAGCTCCAGCTTGTTGCTGGTGAGGGACCGGATGGGCGAGATCTCCTTCAGTAATTGCTTCAGTCCTTGTTCCTGAAAACGCTGGAAAGAGTCTGATTGGACTTTAATCAAGTTGGGGACATCCAGTATCTGGGGTAATCTGGCATAAGATTTTCGGGGGGTGGGAAGGGTGCTCTGGTCAGGGGGGGTTGGCAACACTGAAACCATATCTAACGCTACTCCTTAAACAAACGTTCTTGAACAAGCGCACACAGTTCGGTTGTAATTATACGGCTACTCTGAAACAAGACATGCGGCGATAACAGACACACGCATACCGGATGTATAATGAGGTATGAATAAAAACACTTGGGGCATTATGCAAACTATAATGATACCATTATATCTGAACCTTGTCAAGACCTTTTTAAAAGTTTTTTTGAAAATTTTTACTCTCGCTTTACAGGGGCGATGGTTGATAATCCACCCGGCCACCCTGCTATAATGGAGATGGAGGGAACCGGGTGAGAAGATGACGACGGCCAGACTGATAGTGGCCATTATCAGCACCCTGGCGGTGGAGGCCGCCTTTTATACGGTCTGGCGGTGGGTGCTGCCGGAATGGGAGATTGAAATCCCCCTGGCGGCGCTGATTGCGGTGATGACAGCCTGGGCAATATTTGCCGTGGGTGATTTCTGGTTTGTTACCCGGACCATAAAGAGGCAGGCCCTGGTGGGGCTGCCAACCATGGTCGGCAGCCGGGGCAGGGTGGCCAACCCGCTGGCCCCGGAGGGGCAGATTATCATCAAGGGTGAGCTGTGGGGGGCGGAATCAATTGAGGGGAATATTGACACCGGCGAGTGGGTTATGGTGGTGGAGCAGGACGGGCTCAAGCTAATGGTGCGTAAAGCGGGCGGCCGTGATTTTAAAAGGGCAGCAAGCTAAACCTATACATTGAACAGGAAGGTGATAACGTCGCCATCGCGGACGGTGTAGTCCTTGCCTTCAAGTCGCAGGACTCCATGCTTGCGGGCTTCAGACAGGTGGCCGCATTTGACCAGGTCATCATAGCTGACTACCTCGGCTCGAATGAACCCTCTTTCCATGTCAGAGTGGATTTTACCGGCGGCTTTGAGAGCGCTGGTGCCGCTGGGAATAGACCAGGCCTTGACCTCGCCCGAGGCGGTGGTGAAAAAGGAGATTAACCCCAGTAGCTCATAGGACAGCTTGATGACGCGGTTGAGTCCGGACTCTTTCAGGCCGAACTCGGCGCGAAATTCCTCGGCGGCGTGGTTATCCAGCTGGGCCAGCTCCATTTCCAGCTTGCCGCAGAGCGTGATGATGCGGCAATTTTCCCTGGAGTGGCGGGAGTTCAGTTCCGCTTCTAAAGAGGCCGCCCCGGGCAGCTGTTCTTCACCGATATTGACCACGGTTAACCGTGGCTTGGCCGTGAGGAACTGGTAGTTGGCGATGAGCCTGGCTTCACCGGCGGTCAGTCTCAGCTCCCGGAGGGGCACGTCCTTCTCCAGGTCAGCCTTGAACTTCAGTAGGGTTTCTTGCTCCCGGAGAAGGTCCTGGCGTTCCGGCGGTTTGGCCCCTTTTAATGACGTCTCAATTCTCTCCAGCCTTCTCTCGATTATCGCCAGGTCGGAAAAAGTAAGCTCCAGACCCATGGTGGCGATATCCCGTGCTACATCCAGGCTGCCCGCTATATGAGGTATGCTATCGTCAACGAAGGCCCGGACGACGTCAATGAGGGTGGCGGCATTGCTGAGCTGGTTCAGGAGCTCGCCGCCGATACCCTTATCCCCGGCCAGGGTCTTGACGGAGGCGCCGACGTCAATATATCTCACCTCGGCCGGGACGACCCGCTTGGGTTGCAGCATATCGGTCAGTGTCTTCAGGCGGGGCTCCGGGACCTTGGTGACGCCAATATGTGGCGTCAGGCTTTCGGCAGTGTAGCTTCCGGTATCTGCTTCACCTCTGGTCAAAGCGTTGAAGAGAGTTGTCTTGCCGCTTTTCGCCAGACCGATAATGCCGATATCAATACTCATTAGCCTGACCGCCTGTCTTTTTATGGAGCGGTAAGATTATTACGGGCTTGTCCTTTTTAATACGTCTCTGGCTTTCTTCAGGGCGAGGTCTCTTTCCTTGGTAATCAACCCTTCGTTGGCGGCCAGTTCCAGTAAGGCGATGAAGGCTTCATGGGTGGATATTTTGGCGAGCTGTTCGATAGCGTCAGTTCTCAGTTTAGCCGGGAGTGTCATGTCAGCGGCATAATCCATAACCTTCTTGACTTCCGCAGGTCTTTCTTCCGACATTATCTCACCTCTCAGCTTCAGTAATATCAGCGGCCGGTGCTTGACTGTTATTTAGTCTACTCTTTGTGTGATTATTTCTCAATGGTGAGGGTTTGTCAACTACCCAATATCAGGTAATCCCGTCACCATATATTTAAAGGGGAGGACCGGGGAATAAATTGCCAGAAATCCCCACCTGCAGTGTGGTAAAATAAGAAGAATTTTCCAGGGAGGGGCGAGCTTTGCTCTACATGCTTTACGGGGAGGACGATTATTCCATTCACCAGAAGCTGGGAGAGATAAAAAGAGAGATTGGTGACCAGACGGCACTGGCGACCAATATGACGGTCTTTGACGGGCCTCAGGTGACCATAGACCAGCTAAGGGCCGTTGGCGAGGCGGTGCCCTTTCTGGCCGAAAAACGCCTGGTTATTGTTTACGGCCTGCTGGGGCGCTTTGAATCCAAAGGCCAGTCCGGTCAGCGGAAAAAGTCCGCCAGGGTGTCCCGTCAGCCGGAGGGGTACCGGGCGCTGGGTGAATATCTGGGCCAGATACCGGACAGCACCATACTGGTCCTGGTGGACGGCCGGCTAAGGGGTAAAAACCCCCTGCTGAACGAACTTACCGGCAAAGCTAAGGTGATGTCTTTTCCTCTGCTCCGGGAAGCTAAATTGCTTCCGTGGATTCAGGACCGGGTGCGGGAGAGGGGCGGCCGCATATCCCCTCAGGCAATAGGCCTGCTGGCCCGGTTTGTGGGCAGCAACCTGTGGCTAATGGCCAGTGAAATTGATAAGCTGGTCCTGTTCACCTCGGGCCGCCGTATTGAGGAGGCAGATATCCGGCAGGTGGTAAGCTACGCCCAGGAAGCCAGTGTTTTTGCCATGGTGGATGCTATCCTTGAGTTCCGGGCCGGGGTGGCCGGGCAGCTACTGCAACAGTTGCTGCAGCAGGGGGCGTCTCCGGCTTACCTTCTGGTGATGCTGGCACGGCAGGTCCGCCTGGTAGTCCGGGTAAAAGAGTTGACCCGGCAGAAAAAACCGCAGAAGGAGATGCTGGACCGGCTGGAGCTGGCTTCGGAGTATGTTTTGCAGAAGACGCTGGCCCAGGCGGGCCGGTATTCTCTGGCGCGACTCAAAGAAGTCTATCATAAACTCCTGGAAGCTGACCTTTCTATTAAGACCGGCCGTTATGACGCCGAGCTGGCCCTTAATATGCTGGTGGCCGAACTGTGCCAGCAGGATAAACTGGAGATTGTTTAGAGACCCATCCCCTGACCTCCTCTCCTCAGGTTATGTGGTCCTTCCGGTACAGGAAGGATGGTGACCTCACCCCCCCTTTGTTCTTAATCAGGTGACCATGGGGTTACCTAATAAAGACTTAAAGGGGATGGGGTT
>DAOWCR010000031.1 GCA_030639445.1 Dehalococcoidales bacterium | reverse complement strand
GGCCCCCCTGTCCCGCACGGCCCTTCCCACGAGCTTGTGGTGGCCGGCGGTTACGTTCTCGGTCACAAACGTGGTATTGTCAGTAGCAATGTAATCGGCAATCAAAGTCTCAGAAATCAAATTCTCTGAAGAGTCATAAACCTGACGTTTTAGTTTACTATCATCAATATCATCAAATAAATACTCAATACGATAATCATTGTTCTCATCGGCATCCACCGGGATGCGCAGGGATAAAGGGAAACCGTCAGGGCCGCTGGCCGTGACATTTTCCGCCATCTGGACATCACGCGATATCCAGTCACCGGCATTCCGCACCTGCTGCAGGACGATGTTCTTGTCATTGGACCGCTGGGGATTGGTCAGTAAGGTCATGACCGACATCGAAAGCGGCGCCATGATGATGGCCATTATGGCCAGGACAACCACTATCTCAATCAGGGTAAACCCTTTTTCCCCGAGTTTCATCAGCTTATTCTTCCGTCTTGTAGACCGAGAGGGTAAACATTCCCTCGCCATGACGCTTGACCGCCACCGTTATGCTTTGCAGTTCAAAAGATTGATTATCCGAGTTGATACGAACCGGCGGGTTTATTATATCAACCGAATAGCCCGCCCCCGCCAGGTCGGCGGGGATATTAATCACCTCATACTGGTCTGTGGTATAATCCTCTACCAGGATATAGTCCTGCGCTTTAATCGATTCCACCTGTGACCGGGCCAGACTTTCCGCCACCACGCTCTCCTGGCTCACCGCCACTGCCTGGGAGGTGGTGAACAGCCCTCTAAGGAAGGCAACGCTAATTATGGACAGAAGAGCCAGCGCTACCAGGATTTCCACCAGCGAAAATCCCCTTTGCGCCCGTAAAAAATTGACTCTCCCTTTACCCGGCCATCTCATGAAATCACCGACCTAGCGTCGCTGGTCATATGCCATTTCCACCTTTAATAATTCTAATGCTTCTGGTGAGTTACCTCCCGGTCAATTGCCAAAGGCGCCGGTGAGAGTATACATAGGCAGGATTACTGACATGGCGATGAAGCCCACCAGGAGAGCGATACCAATAGTGCTGAGGGGACCTATCATCCCCACCAGGGCCGTCGTTCTCTCCTCGGCCGAAGTCTCATAAAAATCGGCGACGACTCCCATGGTGAAGTCAAGGGTATTACTTTCCTCGCCCACCGCCACCATCTCGACGAGAAGCGGGGGAAATACGCCCAATTGGGACATTGGTCCGGATAGCCCCTCCCCCAGAAGAAGCCCCTCCTTAATCTGCTTCAGGTCCCTCCGAAACTTCATGTTGCTGGTGGACTCCGGTATCATCTCCATTATCTCCTGCAAATTCAGCCCGGCACTTATCAGCACCGATACGGTCCGGGCAAAACGGCCCAGCTCGGACATCAGAGCCGGCGGACCGATAAGCGGAATCCTGAGCCGCAAACGGTCAAGCAGCCACCGGCCGTGGGGCTGCTTCACCAGCCACAGTACCGTTACCGCCAGCACCACCCCGCCTATTAAGAGATAAAGCGTGTTGGCATTCAGAAAGTTGACGATGGCAATGAGAATCCGCGTCGGCAAGGGCAGCTCAACGTCCATGGTCAGGAACATGTCCAGCAACTGCGGCATAACTACCGTCATCAGCAGAATCACCACGGCCACGCCGACACCCATAACCATCATGGGATAGGCCAGAGCCTTGCGCACCCGCTGCGCCATTTCCGTCTGTTTTTCCTGGAAATCGGCCATCTGGTGCAGCACGGTTTCCAGGCTGCCGGTCTCTTCTCCCACGGCCACCGTCCGGCAGTAGATGTCACTGAAAGCCCTGGGGTGTTTGGAAATGGCCAGGGAAAACGAGATTCCGGAGCGAATATCATTAACGATAGTTCCCAGGGTCCTTTTAAACGCCCGGCTGCTGACTACCTGCCCCTGGAGAATCTCCAGAGCCGGCAGGAGTGAAATACCTGACCGGAGAAGTGTCGCCAGCTGACGGGAGAAAATAATTATATCCCGAGCCTTGACTTTAAACAGAGAAGGTAAAGCTTCTTCCAGGTTGAACATTGAAGGCGCGATTTCCACCTGTACTGGCGCCAGGCCCCTCTCCTGAATAAGGCGTTCCGCCGCAATCTCGCTGGCCGCCTTAACCGTGCCTTTCACCATCTTGCCCTGAATGTTAGAGGCGATATAGCGGTAAGTCGGAATTTTTCCCTTTTTTTCTGGGGTATCAAGAGTTCTCGCCATAGCACTTCCTTAGCTGATAGAGAAAACGTTGCGTATGACTTCATAAGGGGTGGTAATGCCCATTTTTACCTTCAGCATACCGTCATGCCACAGTGAGACCATGCCTTCCTGGTGTGCCTGGCGGCGAATATCGTCAGAACCGGCGCTTATCACAATCATCCTTCTTATATTTTCGGTAATCAGCATAACCTCAAAGATTCCGGTCCGCCCCAGATAGCCGGTGCCCGCGCAAGAATTACAACCTTCACCGACTATAAATTCCTTCCGTTCCTCATTCATCTCCCGTTCGTAAGCCTCCCTCTCATCCGGGGCGACTTCCCGTGACTGGGAACAATAGAGGCAGACACGGCGCACCATTCTCTGGGCGACGATGCCGATTAATGCCGAGGCAATCAGGAAAGGCTCCAGCCCCAGGTCTATCATTCGTATGATAGTGCTCACCGTATCATTGGCGTGAACCGAGGAAAGTACCAGGTGGCCGGTAAGTGCCGCCTGGGTGCCGATCTGAGATGTTTCCGCATCACGTATCTCCCCCACCAGAATAACGTCCGGGTCAAGCCTCATGCAGGACCTGAGCCCGGTAGCAAAAGTTATTCCGGCGGCCGGGTTGACCTGCATCTGGTTGATATTGGTAAAGTGATACTCCACCGGGTCCTCAATGGTAATAATTTTACGCCCGATAGCATCCAGCGTATTTACCGTCGCGTACTGGGTCGTCGTCTTACCGGCACCGGTAGGACCGCTGATTAATATCATGCCAAAGGGAGTCTTCACCATTTGATTGTATCTTCCCAGAATATCGGGCAGAAAACCTATTTCGGGTAAAGGGAGAAAGGCAAAGGCCTTATCCAGAATACGCAGCACCGCCATTTCTCCCTGTATCGTATTTGAGGTAGCCACCCGGATATCCACTTCTCTATCGCCCATGTCAAAGGTGATTTGACCGTCCTGGGAACGGCGGCGCTCCGCGATATTCAGTCCGGCCATTACCTTCACCCGGGAGAGCAATGCGGGATGGACACTCAAAGGTAACGTCATCACATCACCCAGAATACCGTCAATGCGGTAGCGAATACGCAGTCTGTCCTCCTGCGGCTCAATATGAACGTCAGAAGCCCGGTCTCTTACCGCCTGCTTGATAAGCAGGTCAATCGCCCGAACCACCGGGGCCTGGGCGATGGTCTCCGCCGAAACCCGTGTCTCCTTCACCGCCACGCTGCTCCGATAACTGGCCGGGATTTGACTGAGCTGCTCTTCTATCTCCCCACCCACCCGGTAGTTGAGGTCAATCGTCTCCTGAATATCCTGAGAGGTACTGATTACCGGTTCAATCCTTTTCATCATCATGGCGGCCAGGTCCCCCAGAGCCTCGACGTCTCTGGGGTCTTCCATGGCGACCACTACCGAACCATCGGTGATATCTATGGGGATTACGCCGTATTTCCGGGCCGTTGCCTCGGAAATCAACTTCACGGCGTCCGCTTTAGCCCCTTCTTTCTTCAGGTTGACAAAGGGAATCCCCAGTTGCAGGCTGATGAATAAGGCGAGTTGCGGTGGCGTGAGCAATCGCTGCCGCAGCAGAACCCGCTCAAACTTATCACCGCTCTTGCGCTGCAACTCGGTAACGTGCTGCAACTGCTCTTTGGTAATTACTTCCGCCTCAACCAGCATCTGGCTTAAATCTTTTGGCGTCTTTACTTCCGTTGATTTCATTCCTTCCCCCCAATTCCCCAAAATAATCAATGAAAAAGGCCCCGGGTCTTACCTCTCTTCTGCCGCTGCCGGCAATCAGGGGTATCACCCTTCCTTTCGGGTTAGCCTGATGCCTCTTACTCCACGCCTCCCCCTGACATAGCCATCTCTCTCCAGCCGTTCCGGTGTTACTTTCGCCTCGGGTACTTTATCCGATATGACGCTGATTAGAGGAATCGGTTTATCCAGTGCTACCGTTATGGTAGTACCCCGGTCCCAGGAGCCCGTTGTCCGGACAAACTTTATCTCCGGCGTGGTCTGCAGGTAGTCATACAATCGGGCAATTATCTTCGGGTCTACCGGCTTATCTACCGTCAACTCCACTTCACCGGTATAAAGGGAGTGACTATCCTGTACCGGTCGGTCAGACTCATCTTCCTTTCGGTCAGGTCTTTCTTCGGAGAGTTGCGGCATCATCAGCTCGTCCATGGTCGCCTGGCTTGGTCCCGGGGCTCCGCTCTCCTCTACTTCATCTTCACCGGTCATTTCTTGAGGCTGGTCAGACTCCTCCGCTTGAGGAATAGTCTCTTCCGGAAGGATAGATTCTTTTGCGGCCTCTGCCACCACCTCATTTACCACTGGCAGAATATCCTCCGCCTCTTTCCCGGCATCCGCTACAGACCGCTCCTTTATCTCCCGGGCTTCCTGTTCCGCTTGAGCCATAATTCGGGCAGCTTCCTCCCCCGCCTCCACCTCTGCCCTCGTCTTGATATCGTCAACTATCTGCCTGGCATCCTTAACCGCTGTCTTTAGCACCGAACTGACGGAAGCCGGAGAGGAAACTTCATACTGTTTCCTCAAATCATTGACAAAGCTGACTACCTGCTTTTCCTCCAGCCCGTCTTCCACCAGGTTAAAATCTTTTCCCCACAACCGTTTTTTCTTGGGCTGCTTCGCCTCCCGCCGCTTGAACATCAAGGCCTACCTCCCGCTTTAACCGGCACCATTTTCCATCAAGATTTACATAAATATGATAGCTGGACACCTCACAAATGTCAAGCCTGCTTCAAGCGTAATTCCCCGGGCCGGAAATGCCTGGCGGGAAGGAATGAGACAAAGAGGAATAGGGTCACCGTGAAAAACCGGGGGAGGACGCCAAGAAATAATCCGCCGTCTGCCGAACGGCATTTGAAAAGATGGCGCTTTTACGCTATAAATATAAGGACATCACGCCAGGGCAATTGAAGAAAGGACCCGAGTTTGGCTAAAAAGAAAAAGAAGGCGCAGAAACCCCAGCGCGAATTTACCCGGCAGCAGCTTTCCCACTGGCAGCAGCAGAAGAAAAGACAGCGCATTATTTTTACGGCGGGCATTATCATCATCGTCGTAGTTATCGGGATTATGGGAGGCGGCTGGTACACCAGCCAGTATCTACCGCTGCGCCAAACGGCGATTATCGTCAATGGTACCGAGTTTTCCATGAAATACTATGTAGACATGATTAAAGTCCTCGGCAGTAACCCGTCAGGCCAATACCTGGCATATCTGGCGGATGAAGTGGTGACCGCCATTGAGCAGAACGAGCTAATCAGGCAGGAAGCGCAGGAACTGGGCTTCAGTATCAGCAAAGATGAAGTCACCAGAGAACTGAAAAATAGCGACCTTCCCGATAGCGACGTTTATCGGGACCTGGCAAGAATCCAGTTACTGACCATGATACTGTTCGATGAATATTTTGATGCGCAGGTGCCGGTGTCTGCGGAACAGGTCCATCTAATGGCCATGCTGCTGGAAAGTGAGGCGCAGGCCAACGACATTAGAGCCAGGCTGGAGAACGACGAAAGCTTTGCCAAACTGGCCAGAGAACATTCCCTGGACAACTTTTCCAGGGACAGTCAGGGCGACTTTGGCTGGCATCCCGAGATTATCTTGAAGGAAGAGCTGGTGGCCCCCATAATAGAGTATGCCTTCAACGCTGAAGTCGGGGTGCTCAGCCCGCCCATATACGATGAGGCCATAGAAAAGGAGATCGGCTACTGGCTGGTCAGAGTCCTGGATCGGAACGTGGAGGAAGATGAGGCCCATATCCAGATAATGCTGCTCAGCAGCGAGGAGGAGGCGCAGCAGACCAGAGACCGGCTGGCGGCGGGTGAGGATTATGCCGCCCTGGCCAGGGAGCTTTCCCAGCTCAAGAGAGTGGCGGATAACGACGGTGAATTCCTGGTGACGCCGGGTATGAAGAGCCCGGTCATTGACGAGTTTGCCTTCGACCTTGAAATAGAACTGGAAACAGTCAGCGAGCCGCTCCGCGATGAGGACGCTCTCACCAAAGGAGGGTACTGGCTGGTAAAGGTAGCCGATAAGGAGGCGGACCGGCCGATTGAGGACGGGGACCGAAACTGGCTCAAGACAAAGGCTCTTACTGAGTGGGTTGAGGCACTGTGGGATGACCCGTCAAATGAGATTGATGACAGCTACCTGGATAGTGAGAAGAAAACCTGGGCCTTGGAACAGGCCACCGGAATCAAATTCTAACCGGGGGGGGGCGACAAGTTATGGAAAAAGAAAGTATCGGCATCGGCCTGATGGGGTTGGGGATAGTCGGGGGGCAGGTAGCCAAAGTCCTGCTGGAGAAGGCGGACATTCTGGCCGAGCAGGCCGGCTGCCCTCTCGTCCTGAGGAAGATAAAAGTATTGCCGGCCGACCTGGACCGGCCGCTGGCCCGCGAGATACCCGCCGAACTTTTTACCACCGATACCGATGAGTTCTTCGCCGAACCCGGTATAGACATCATGGTTGAGGCGATAGGCGGGGAAAACCCGGCCCTGGAGTACCTGAAAAGAGCCATCTCCGGCGGCCAGCATGTGGTCACCCCCAACAAGGAGGTCATCGCCAAGCACGGCGCGGAGTTGCACGTTCTGGCGCGAAAGCAAGGAGTGGGACTACGCTATGAGGGCAGCGTCGGCGGCGGTATTCCCCTGATTGCCCCGTTCAAGTATGACCTGGTGGCTAACAAGATAAATGGCATTTACGCCATCATCAACGGGACGACCAACTATATCCTGACGCGGATGGCGCGGGAGGGAATTGATTTCCCCTCGGCGTTGAAAAGCGCCCAGGAACTGGGCTACGCCGAAGCCAACCCGGAAAATGACATTGAGGGCATAGACGCTCACTATAAGCTGGCTATTCTGGCTTCCCTGGCTTTCCAGGCGGATGTCCGGCCCGGGGACATTTACCATGAGGGGATTTCGCGACTCGACAGCCGTGATTTCCGATATGCCCGGGAGCTCGGTTTCGCCATAAAGCTCCTGGCGATAGCCAAGCTGGTTAATAACTCCATTGAAGTGCGGGTCCACTCGGCTTTCGTCCCGGAAGACTCCTTGCTGGCCAAGGTTGACGGTGTCTATAACGCCATACTGGTGGAAGGTGACCTGGTCGGCAAGGTGCTTTTCTTCGGTGAAGGCGCCGGCGCCCTGGCCACCAGCAGCGCCGTTACCGCGGACGTTGTCTCCTCAGCGCAGGATATCCTCCACGGCGTCAGTGACCGGGCCGTACGGAAGTCGGAGTCAGCCAGAAGTATCAAACCGATGGCCGAAATTGAGACACAGTACTACCTCAGGATGAACGTGGCCGACCAATCGGGCGTCCTGGCTCAAATCTCCAGGGTGCTCGGCGATAACCGCATCAGTATTTCCGCGGTCATCCAGAAGGAGACGGACAGCGCCGCCCAGACAGCCGAAATAGTGATTACGACGCACCCGGCCCAGGAAAAAGCGATGCAGCAGGCCCTCGGCGAGCTGGCCAGGCTTGGCGTGGTCAAGGAGATAAACAACTTCATCCGGGTGGAAAGCTAGTGATTGACGGGGTGAGATGATGCTGAAAACAGGCGTTCTGTTCAAATACAAAGATTTTCTACCGGTGACTCCGCAGACCCCGTTGTTTACCCTGGGGGAGGGAGATACCCCTCTCATCAGGTGTGACCGCCTAGCCCGGGAAATCGGCTGCGGGGAGCTGCACCTCAAGTTTGAAGGCTGCAATCCCACCGGCTCGTTCAAGGACCGGGGTATGGTCGTGGCCGTCGCCAAGGCGCTGGAAGCCGGCAGCAACGCCCTAATTTGCGCTTCCACCGGTAACACCAGCGCCTCCGCCGCCGCCTATGCGGCCTACTGCGGACTTACCGCGATAATCATCGTTCCCGAAGGCAAGATTGCCCTGGGTAAAATGGCCCAGGCCATTATCTACGGGGCGAAAATAATCACCATTACCGGCAATTTCGACCAGGCGCTGGAGATAGTACGGACCCTGGTCGAGAAGCACCCGGTTACCCTGGTGAATTCCCTTAATCCCCACCGCATAGAAGGACAAAAAACGGCCGCCTTTGAGATTATTGAAATCCTGGGTGACGCTCCGGACTACCTTTTTATCCCGGTAGGCAACGCGGGCAATATCACCGCCTACTGGCAGGGTTTTGTGGAAAGCTGCCAATCAGGCCGGTCAAAGCAGAAGCCCGTGATAATGGGGTTTCAAGCGGAAGGGGCGGCCCCCATTGTTCGCGGCCATCCCGTGGCCAAACCGGAAACGGTAGCTACGGCAATACGCATCGGGAACCCGGCCAGCTGGCAGCAGGCGGAGGCGGCCAGAGACGAGTCCGGCGGTATCATTGACCTGGTCAGCGATGCCGAAATTCTGGCCGCGCAGAAGCTCATGGCCACCCGGACCGGTGTCTTCAGCGAGCCGGCCTCGGCGGCTTCCATCGCCGGGCTGATTAAGCTCTCCCGCCAGGGAATGGACTTCTCCCGGAAGAGAATCGCCTGCGTGATAACCGGCACCGGCCTGAAGGACACGGACACCGCCCTGAAAGACGCCCCACCCTTCCTCGAACTCCCGGCCGATATAAAGGCGGTGGAAAAAGCGCTGGGCTGGGGTTAAACGCGCCGTCGGCAGTCTGAAAATACCTGACCCCACTATTCAATTTTATTTGGTGACCCCCATCCCCCTTTATCCTCCTTCCCCTTGGTAATTGGTAAGGGGAAGGGGGAAGAGTAGATAAGGGAGGCGAAGCCTCCCTTTAACTCTCCTTGCCCTGAATTAATAATCTGGGCGTGCTTTAACTCCCCGGCTCTGAGTTAAAAATACGGGAGTGTTTTACCCCTCCCTCCCTGAATTAATAAGTCGGGGTGTCTAAGAGGGACGTCAGCCCCTCTTTCTAAAATCTTCCCCCTCTCCTTTGATAAGGAGAGGGGGACACAGGGGGTGAGGTCACCATCCTTCCTGTACAGGAAGGACCATATAGCCCCCAAAAAGTGGGGCTGGGGAACAGATTTTCAAACCATCTTATTGCCAGACCTTGACAAATGGACTAACCTTCGGCTTTATAATTACCTATAATTATGTCCGTAACCGGCTAAAGGAGGACCAGGATGTTTGACGAGGCCAAGATTAAAAGCGCCATAACTTCTATTATTGAGGCTATCGGGGAAGACCCCAACCGGGAGAGCCTGGTGGATACCCCGAAACGCGTGGCGGAAATGTATGCCGAGCTTTTCATGGGGCTGGGCAAAGACCCCAGGGAGGAACTGAAGGTAGGCTTCGAGCTGGGGCACCGGGAAATGGTAATTCTAAAGGATATTCCCTTTTATTCCATGTGCGAGCACCACCTCCTGCCCTTTTACGGCGTCGCCCACATCGGCTACATTCCAAACAAGGAAGGCCGCATCATCGGCATCAGCAAGTTAGCCCGGGTGGTGGAAATCATCGCCAAGCGTCCCCAGCTCCAGGAGAGAATGACCACCGAGATCGCTGATGCCATTGATGATGCGATTAAGCCAGATGGGGTGGCGGTGGTGATTCAGGCACAGCACATGTGCATGATTATGCGTGGCATCGAGAAACCGGGAAGCAACGTCGTTACCTCGGCGGTCAGGGGTGGCTTCAAGCGCCGGGCAGTCAGCCGGGCCGAGTTTTTCTCCCTGATACAGGGTAGCAAGTAGCCCTT
>DAOWCR010000010.1 GCA_030639445.1 Dehalococcoidales bacterium | reverse complement strand
TATCACCGTAGGCATCCTCCAGCCCTTCAATATCAGTGAGAATGACATATTTGCCATCGTCACCGGTGACCAGGCCCATGGCTATCCCGCTGACGGCCCCCTTTATCGGTATGCCGGCATCCATCAGGGAGAGACTGCCGGCGCAGACACTGGCCATAGAGGTGCTGCCGTTGGAGCTCAAAACTTCCGAGACGAGACGAATGGTATAAGGAAAGTCCTCGTCTTCAGGCAGTACCGGGATGAGAGCCCGTTCCGCCAGAGCGCCGTGCCCGATTTCGCGGCGGCTGGTTGAACCCAGGCGTTTTACCTCGCCGCTGGAAAAGGGAGGAAAATTGTAATGGTGGATGAAGCGCTTGGAATCCTCAATGCCCAGCCCGTCAAGCGGCTGCTCCTGCCGTTTAGAACCCAGGGTAGTAATCGTCAGTACCTGTGTCTGCCCCCTGGTGAACAACGCCGAGCCGTGAGTCCTCGGCAGCAGCCCCACTTCACAGCTGATAGGCCGGACCTCGGTCAGTCCGCGCCCGTTAAGACGCTGTCCTTTCAGGATAGTACTTCTTACCTCGGACTTGGCCCTGGCCTCAAAAGCGGAAATAATCTCTTCTTTAGGGTAGGTCTCCCCCAAACTGGCCACCAGCTCTTTCTTCATTCCGGAAATCGCCTGCTCCCGCAGTGATTTATCCGGCTCGTTCAGGGTCCGGGCAAGCTTGCCCTCGACCGCCGAGGCAACCGCGGCCACCAGCTCAGGGTCAATCTCACGACCGGGGGCGGCCAGTTTCGGCTTACCGCAGGCCTGCTGAAGCTGCTCCTGAAGCTTGATAATCTCCTGGTTCGCCTCATGCCCGAACCGGATTGCCTTCGGCAGAATATCTTCGGGAAGTTCTTTAACCCCGGCTTCCAGCATCGCCACTGCCTGTCCGGTGCTGGCCACCACCATGTCAAGCTGGCTGTCCTCAAGTTCGGCCATCGCTGGATTCAGCACCAGCTCCCCGTTAATATAACCGACATGGACGGCGCTCACCGGGCCGTCAAACGGCACTTCCGATATTGCCAGGGCGGCCGAACCGCCGATAACGGCCAGAACATCCGGGGCATTCGCCTGGTCAACGGAAAGGACGGTAGCGATAATCTGGATATCATTACGCCACTTCTTGGGTAAAAGCGGGCGCAGCGGACGGTCCGTCAAACGGCAGGCCAGGATTGCTTCCTGGCTGGGTCGCCCCTCCCTCCGGATAAAGCCGCCGGGAATCTTGCCGGCAGCGTAAAGCCTTTCTTCATAGTCAATCGTTAAGGGCAGAAAATCTATCCCCTCCCGCGGTTCATCACTGACACCGGCGGTCACCAGCACCAGGGTGTCCCCATAGCGAACCGTCACCGCGCCACTCGCCTGCCCGGCGAGCTTGCCCGTTTCTATGGTGAACTTTCTACCGGCAATATCACTCTCAAAAGATGTCATTTTTTCTACTAACCTCTCTCCATTAAACCCTTATTTGCGCAAACCGAGACTTTTAATCAGCTTGTTATATCGACCGATGTCCTCCCGGCTCAGGTAGTTCAGCAGCTTCCTTCGCTGGCCAACCAGACCGAGCAGGCCGCGCTGCGTGTGGTAGTCATGGCGGTTCTCCGCCATATGACTGGTTAATTGTTTTATTCTCGCCGTAAGCAGGGCTACCTGTACTTCCGTCGAACCGGTGTCCTCCTCGCTAAGCCGATAATTGTCGATAATCTCCGTTTTCTTGGCTTTGTCCAAACTACACCTCTCTACCTCTCATGTTTATTTACTACATTAAAGACAAGAAATTATAGCATATGCTTGTTATGTCTGTAAATTCACCTTAACTTTTCCCACCACCGGGGCGGTCATTCGCTAATCCAATTAGACAAAGAGACCTTCCAGCTAGTATAATATCACGTAAACATATCTTACAGATAACTGATAGGGGATGTGCGGCAGCATGGAACAGACAATAGGCGAAGTGTCTACCAACGGCGCCATGCCGGAGGTGACCTGCCGTTTCTTTTCCGGAGAGGAGTGGCGGCGGGAGACGGTCACCGTGCCCGGTGAGATGCCTTTAACCCTCTATATCAACGGGCAGGAAACGGTGACCATCCTGTGCACCCCGACCCGGTTGACCCACCTCGTCCTCGGCTTCCTGTACTCGGAAGGAATCATTGACGGCATAAATGAAGTAGCCAGCCTGCGGGTCTGCGAGGATGAACCAATTGCGGATGTCAGGCTGAACAAGACGGACTACGCCACGCCGCCGCGGCGCACCCTGACCTCGGGCTGCGGCAGCGGGGCCAGCCTGAGAACCCCAACACAAAAAGTGAACTCGGACCTGGTGGTGACCCCGGAAGAAGTACTGTCACTGATGCGGCAGCTATACCAGCAGCAGAGCCTGTTTCAGCTGGGTGGCGGTATCCACTCCTCCGCGCTGTGTGACCGCCAGCAGATACTGGTATCGGCCGAGGATATCGGACGGCACAATACCCTGGATAAGATTACGGGCGAATGCCTGATGAGGGGACAGCCGACCCGGGACGGCATCCTGCTGAGCACGGGGCGCATCTCTTCGGAAATGCTGCTCAAAGCCGCCAGAATGCAGACCCCGATTGTCGTTTCTCGGGGCTCACCCACCGGGCGTGCTATCATGCTCGGCAATGACCTGGGGATTACCGTTATCGGCTACGCACGGGGCAGTCGCCTGTCCGTCTTCTCCGGTGAAGAACGAGTATCATTCCCGGGCAGTTAAGCGTTACCAGACAATATACAGGTAGGAGGAAGACATCATGCCGTTTCGTATGGGACCATGGGAGATAGCCCTCATCGTGGTGGTTATCCTCATCGTCTTTGGCGTCGGTAAGCTGCCGCAGGTCGGCGGCGCTATCGGTAAGGGTATTCGGGCGTTCAAAAAAGGGCAGCGCGGGGAAGAGGGGGAAGAGGAGGGGGAAGAGGAGGAGGAGGAGAAGAAGCCAAAGCGCAAAGCTACCAAGAGCTAAATTTTACCCGCAACCGGTAATTTCAGGATTATAGTCCTCGAAAGGTGGACTATTTCCGCATTCAAGCAAATAACAGGCCGTTCGGCATTAAGAAGAGATAGACGATGGATTTTTTCGGCATAGGCGCAGGCGAAATATTACTAATCCTGGTCATCGCCCTGATAATATGGGGGCCGAAAAGACTGCCGGAGATTGCCCGGACTCTGGGGAGAATAACGCGTACCCTGAAGAAAGCCAGCTATAATCTTACCTCGCAGGTCACCAGAGAACTGGACATCCGAGAAACGGACGACAAAGAAAAGCCCCGTCTGCCCCGGACGGGCAAGAAGAGCCAAACCAAACCAGAGAAAGATTAGAAGTCCGCGGTGACACCGGGGCCACCGGCCTGACGATATAGCGAGAGAACAACCCTTAACCGCAACAAAATGAGCGATGATAAAAAGTTTACCGTCCTCAGTCACCTCCTGGAACTGCGCACACGCTTAATCAAGTGTGTTATTGCCATCGCCATTACCTCGGTCATTGCCTTCATCTTTTACGAGTGGATATTCTACATCCTGAAACTGCCCGCCGAGAACATCAACCTCATCTATATCGAGATGACCGAGATGATTGGCATCATTATGAAAGTGTGCCTGGCCGCCGGCATTATGCTAGCCATGCCCTACCTCGTCTACCACGGCATCATGTTTATCTCCCCAGCGCTCACTTCCCGGGAAAAAAAATACGTATACCTGATACTCCCCTGGGTAGCCTTCATGTTCCTGGGCGGTGTTGCTTTCGGCTACTTTGTTCTGGTGCCGCCGGCTACCAGGTTTCTGATTAGCTTCGGCGCGGACATTGCCACCCCGGAAATCAGGGTTGGGAACTACATCGCGGTTATCACCAGGTTATTACTGGCCATCGGCTTCGTCTTTGAAATGCCGGTAATCACCACTTTCCTGGCCCGGCTGGGCATCCTCAAGCCCAGGTGGCTCGCCGACCGGCGCCGGACGGCGATTATCGTCGCCTTCATCCTGGCGGCGATAATCACGCCCACCTTCGACCCGATAAACCAGAGCCTGGTGGCCATCCCGTTGATTGTCCTCTACGAGATGAGCATCTGGCTGGCCAGGCTGGTCTATAAAAAGAAACCGGCTGAGGTTACCCCAGAATCATAGCTCCTGATGAGCATTAGACTCCTTTTTAGGCTTTATTTGGAAACCCCATCCCCCTTTATCCCCCTTCCCCTTGGCAAGGGGAAGGGGGAAGATTTAAAAAGAGGGGCTGGCGCCCCTCTTAAACACCCCACGTTATTATCCCAGAGAAAGAAAATTTAAAACACCCCGCATCATTAACTCAGAGTAAAGAGAGCTAAAACACTTCTCTTAAGCTCAAAGCGAAGAGAATCAAAACATTCTGCATCATTAACTCAGAGCAAGAAGAATTAAAACACCCTATACCATTAATCCAGAGCAAGGAGAGTCAAAGAGAGGCGAAGCCTCCCTTAAAAAATTATTCCCCCTCCCTTATCAAAGGAGAGGGGGATACAGGGGGTGAGGTCACCTGCTAAAAATTTCAACTATTGCAAGCCTGGTGCTAGTGGTATATACTTGACTTGTCCCGGGAGCGGATGAGTCCCGGTGGGCTTCGCGGACTTCAAATCCGTTGGGGGGCATGAGAAGTGTCTTCGGTGGGTTCGACTCCCATGCGCTCCCGCCAGTATTCTGCTTAACACCTGCCCGGTAGAGGAGACTAAAATGTGGCCGTGGTTTATCGCCAACGGGTTCTGGATACTGGTGGCCCTGGTCACCGGGTTACTCCTGTTCCTAGCACTGAAGCGCTGGGCAGGACGACTGATAAGAAAGGCGGTGCCGGAGCCGCTCCACGAGCAACTGGGCGGGATTCTTAAGATAGTCACCTGGGTTATTGTCGGCATCGGCGGTGTGCTCATCGCCCTGAGCATCGCCGCAGTCACCATATCAACCCTGGGCGGAGATATCAGCCCGGCGCTGGGAGCCGTCGGCGGCTGGCTGTTGCAGCACGGAGTCCGCATCCTCATTATTATCGGCATTGCCTACCTGGTGCACCGGTTGGCCAGTATACTGACACCCCGCCTCATCGAGAGGTCAATAACCATGAGAGGCCGGGGACGCCGCGCCCGGGAAGAGCTGAAAAAGAGGACCCAGACCCTGAGCCACATTCTTACCCAGCTTATCGCCGTCATAATAACTTTAATCGCCATTTTCATGATTCTTTCCGAAGTGGGCATTGATATCACCGCCGCGCTGGCCGGCCTGGGTATCGCCGGTATCGCCGTGGGCTTTGGCGCCCAGTACCTCATCCGCGACCTCATTGCCGGGTTCTTTGTCTTCCTGGAAAACCAGTACAACGTCGGTGACGTGATAAAAGTGGGCGATACTTTTGGCATCGTCGAGGAAGTGTCGCTGAGAAGGACGGTCACCCGGGACCTTGACGGCGCGCGCCACGTAATTCCCAACGGAGAAGTCCGCGTCCTGAGCAACTACAGCCAGGAGATGTCAAGGGCCCACCTCAACATCAGCGTGGCCTATAAAGAAGACCTTGACCGGGTGATGGCCTTGATGAAGCAGACCTGGGAGGAAATGGCCCAGGATGATACCTGGTCCCGCTACTTAAAATCAAAAACTCCGCAGATTCTGAGGGTAAACGAATTCGGGGACTCAGGTATAATCATCAAGCTGGTGGGTTGGACCGAGCCTATCATGCAGTGGGACGTCATGGGAGAATACCGGCGGAGAATAAAGAGAGTCTTCGACGAGGCAGGCATTGAAATCCCCTGGCCGCATATCAAACTCTTCTTCGGCGACGACTCGGCCCGGAAAGGGTTCTTCAAGTAAGCCTAATAAAGCACCCGCTCATCTCCGACGCGGCGGGTTATCTTTTCCCCGTCCAGGTGCTCTAAAAGTGCCTGGGCATACTTCCGGCTGGTCTGAAAAAGGTCTCTCACTTCCGCCAGGGTCACTTTACCGTGGGCTTTTATATGCGCGGTAACTTTCTTCACCATCTCGTCGTAGGCAGCCGCGGCAAAGACCACGCCGTCGCCCATTTTTACCACCCTGTGCTGCTCGATGAGCAGGTTGAGCAAGTCAGGCCCGGGGTTAAGGTCGCCGGGAGGCGCGTAAGGATTCCGGGCCAGAGAGCTCAGGAAAGCGTCCACCTTCGCCTGCTGGGCCGGGGTGAGCTGGACTTTATGAGCGGGCAGGCGGGCCGCCGCGCCCTCCTCAACGATAACACCCGTGTCAGAAAGTCGGCGCAGGGCGACGGAAGCGTATGCCCCCAGCTTCAGCCGGCTACCCAGCTCCACCTTGGGCATACCCGGGCGGGTGGGGAATTTCCGGTGGTAGTCCTGGAGTATCTCCCTTGCTTTCTCAGCCAGACGCTCCCAGCCGAGCACCGTCACCAGCAGGCTCTGTTCTCCCTGCCCCAGGCTGATTAGCTTTCCCTGCTCGACGAGAGACGCTATCACCGCTCGGGTTTCGCCGGCGGGCAAATTGAGTTGAGTCAATAGAGCCGATAGCTCCAGAGTCCGTTTTGTCGCCAGCAAGGCCAGAACAGTCTCTTCGGGTGAGCCGGCTTCTCTGGCCTTCAGATTCTCGATAACCTCCGGGCGAAAACGGCGGAGCCGCCGGGTGCGGGTCTCCACGATTTTTCCCCCGCCCAGAGTCTCCATAGGCGAACGTATGATGAAGTGGTCGCCGTTGAGCGCCGCCACTGGCCGGTTCAGCAACAGCTGTGCCCAGGTAGACTCCCCCGGTTTGAGTTCGTCTCCCTCCAGCAGTCGTATCTTGGCCATTGTTTCCGCCGACCCGGTATGAAAGCTGACCGTGGCGCCATGTCGTAAAGAACGGCGCAGATAGGGCAGCAGGCGAAGTTTAACCGTGAGCATGGTGGTGGCTTTCAACCAGCCCGGACTGGTGAGCACGTCACCGCGCTGCAGTTGTGAGGTATTAATCCCGACCAGGTTGGCGGCCACCCGGCTCCCCGGACTGGCCGTACCAAGACGGACCTTATGTGTCTGCAACCCGCGCAGGCGCGATTTTAAGCCGGCCGGGACGACCTCTACCTCCTGTCCCACCGAAAGAGAGCCATCAACTAATGTCCCCGTAACCACGGTGCCGGAGCCAGCCATGGTGAAGACCCGGTCTATCGGCAGCCGGGGCCGACCTAAATCCCGCTTCGGCTCAGCAGCGCCCAGAAGCTCATCAATCGCCGAAACCAGCTCCGGCAGGCCTTCCCCGGTTAAGGCCGAGACGGCGATGATTGGCGCCCCGGAGATGGTGGTAGTGCCGATTAGCTCCTCTATTTCCATCCTAACCAGAGTCAGCAGTTCCTCATCCACCAGGTCTTTCTTGGTGATGACCACCAGCCCTTTTGGTATTTCCAGCAGGTCCAGAATGGCCAGGTGCTCTCTGGTCTGGGGCATCACTCCTTCGTTGGCGGCGACAATCAGCAGGGCCAGGTCAATACCGCCCACTCCGGCCAGCATGTTCCGGACAAACCGCTCGTGGCCGGGCACGTCAACCATGCCTACCTCACGCCCGCTGGGCAGCTTCAGCCAGGCGAAGCCGAGGTCAATGGTCATGCCGCGCTCTTTTTCCTCGCGCAGACGATCGGGGTCAATTCCGGTCAGGGCCTGCACCAGGACTGACTTGCCGTGGTCAATGTGGCCGGCGGTACCCAGCACAAACATGGTTATTTCTTCCCCCCGTCTACTTTACAACGGCCGCCAAATCCCGGAGCGCTTGAATTACAACCTCATCTTCTTCGGGAAGCACCGAGCGCGGGTCAAGGAGCAGGACATCCTCGCTAATCCGCCCGATGACCGGCACCTGCCGGGCACGCAGCTTCCGGCCCAACACCTGGGCCGTATTCCGGCCTTGCTGACCGCCCAGGGCTACCAGCCCGGTGGGCAGGGTGCCCCCGGGTAGGCTGCCGCCGCCTATCATCGTCTCACCCTCTATCACCCTGGCCATACCCCTGGCGGCCAGAGCCCACCGTTCCACCCGTTGCTCAATCTCCGCCCGCGGCGCCGAAATCATGCGCCAGACCGGAATTTTAGTCGTTGCCTCGCCCTTCAGGTAGTGTACCAGGGTCGCCGCCAGGCCGGCCAGCCTTACCTTGTCAATGCGCACCGCCCTGGCCAGGGGGTGCTTCCTTAACTTAGCGACAAATTGTTGCTTACCCACGATAATCCCGGCCTGAGGGCCACCCACCAGCTTATCGCCGGAAAAGAAGACAAGCCCGGCGCCCAGGGCCACGCTCTGCGGAACCATCGGTTCCGCAGCCAGGCCGAAGCCGGTCGTGTCCAGAAAACAGCCGCTACCCAGGTCATCCAGCACCAGCAGGTCGTTCCGCTCCGCCAGGGCCACCAGGTCTTCAAGGCTAACCTCGCTGGTAAATCCCATCAGCCGGAAGTTGCTGGAGTGCACCCGCATCAGCGCGGCGGTCCGCGGGCTAATCGCCTGTTCAAAGTCATTAATATAGGTGCAGTTGGTGGTTCCCACCTCCACCAGCCTGGCCCCACTCTGCCGCATCACGTCGGGGATACGGAAGCCGCCCCCAATCTCCACCGCCTGTCCCCGGGAGACAATTACCTCTTTTCGCCGGGCCAGGGCGGTAAGGCCGAGCAACACCGCCGAGGCATTATTATTCACCACCAGTGCCGCCTCGGCCCCGGTCAACTGGCACAGGAGCGACTCTATATGAACCTGGCGGGAACCGCGCGCGCCGCTATCCAGGTCGAACTCCAGGTTGGAGTAGCCCCTGGCCACGGCTTCCATCGCCGCGACCGCCTCCCCACTGAGCGGAGCGCGTCCCAGGTTGGTGTGCAGGATAACCCCCGTGGCATTTACTACCGGCCGCAGGCCGGGACTTTCCAGCACCTGTACCCGGCTGACGATGGCGGCCACTATCTTATCCAGCGAAGAAGCGGCACGACCGCCGGCGATAGACCGGCGTTCGTATTCTAATTGTTTCCGGGCCAGGTCCACCAGCAGGCTATGCGGATAAGTTTCGGCCAGGCGGACTAGCCGCTCACTGGCCAGAATTTTATCGACGCCGGGCAGACGGCGAAATTCAGTTTCCATCTCCAACATTTTACACAATGTGACACCCACTTTCAAAAGACACTATCACCTGATTATTTAGCGACCTACTCCCTGACCCTCCTTCACTTTCAGATATACGGTGACCTCACCCCCTGTATCCCCCCCTCCTTGTAAATTTGGTGAAGGAGAGGGGGAAAGTTTAACAAAGAGGGGCTGACAACCCCCTTAGACACCCCATATTTCCCTTTTCAAATGGCTGACGCCCCTCTTTAACGCCTCGCATTCTTAATTCAGAGCAAGGAGAGTTGAAGAGAGGTGAAGCCTCTCTTATATAACCCTTCCCCCTTTCCCTTAATAAGGGGAAGGGGGACACAGGGGGATGGGGTCACCTAATAAAAAACTAAAGGGGGCGGGTTCCCTAATAAACATCAAAGGAGGATGAGGTTACCCCAATATCCTCTCTGAATATGTGATTAAATCATTACTGGTAGCGCCACCGGCGGTTATCATAGTTACTAAAAGGTAATAAACCGGAGGCCAGTGAAGTGAATCGTCCGTAGCCTGAACATCCCCTGACCACAGGTCCCCGCCGGCGACAATTGACACCGTCACCTTCAACTGCTAAAATACGACAAACTGAATAGCGACTAGGGGAGCTGGCCGGCTGAGAGTCCTTCAGGACAACCCTTGGAACCTGAACTCGGTAATTCGAGCGGAGGGAAGTTGAAAAGTAAAACCAGAAGGCCCTTTCTGATTGCAGCATCTGGTTTTTTATTTTAAGTGACTACCTGCTACAATGAGTAATACCGGAAGGTTACCAGTTCCAGCCAGGCGGAAAAAGGTGGCTGAGCGATATGCTGACCGCAGACGAACGGCAAAGATATAACCGGCAGATAATGATACCGGGCATCGGGGAGAAAGGGCAGGCAAAACTCAGGCGGGCCAAAGTCTTTATTGCCGGCGGCGGGGGGCTTGGCTCGCCGGCCGCTATCTACCTCGCGGCGGCCGGCATCGGCCGGATACGGCTGGTAGACCATGACCGGGTGGAGCTGAGCAACCTGAACCGGCAGGTCCTGCACGGAGATGCCGACATCGGCCGGAAAAAGGTCGATTCGGCCGCGGAAAGACTGAAGAAACTCAACCGGGGGGTGGCCGTAGACGCCATTGACGATAGGATAACCGAAGATAACGCTTCCCGACTCGTCGCCGGCTTTGATTTAATCGTCGACGCCATGGACAACCTGCCCACCAGATACCTGTTGAATAAGACGGCCATAGAGGAAAACATACCCTTTTTTCACGGCGCGGTCTACGGATTTGAAGGCCGGGCAATGACCATAATACCGGGTAAATCGGCCTGCCTGTGGTGCCTCTATCAGGGACGCGTTACCGAGGGCAGGTTCCCGGTAATCGGCGTGGCTCCGGCGGTTATCGGCGGCATCCAGGCGACGGAGGCAATCAAGTACCTCACCGGCATCGGGGAACTGCTGACCAACAGGCTATTAGTTTATGATGGGCTGAACCTGGAGTTCAGTCATTTCACCATTGAGAGAGACCCGAATTGCCCGCACTGCGGCCATCCAGGCGGCCAGAAGAAGGAGTAAGACCGGAAAACAGGGGAAAGCTTATCTCGTGGCGGTTCTGCCGAACACCGGTGAACGCTACCGGTCCACCCGGCTTTTCCAGGAGCGCCTGCCTGCGCGAAACACGTAAAAAAGGTATAATATAACAAAGGATATTTGGTACATCTAAAGTAAGTTAAAAATAACAGGCTCATTATGTTTAGAACTATCAGGGAAGACTTACAGGCGGTATTCGCCAAAGACCCGGCGGCCCGGAACACCCTGGAGGTTATCCTCTGCTATCCCGGCCTGCACGCCCTGTGGCTCCACCGCCTGGCCCACTGGCTGTGGCAGCACCGGCTCCGGCTGCTCGCCCGGATACTATCGCACCTCAGCCGCTTTCTGACCGGAGTTGAAATCCACCCCGGCGCCAAAATAGGCCGGCGGTGCTTCATTGACCACGGCACCGGAGTTGTCATCGGCGAGACATCGGAAATCGGGGACGACGTCCTGCTGTACCAGGGAGTCAGCCTGGGTGGAACTACCCTGAAGAAGGGAAAGCGCCACCCCACCCTGGGCAATAACGTGGAGATGGGCAGCGGCGCCATTGCCCTGGGGGCCATCACCATCGGGGACAGCGCCCGGATTGGCTCCGGCTCGGTGGTGGTAAATTCGGTGCCGCCCGGCGCTACCGTGGTGGGTATTCCGGGGAGAGCCGTGGAAAACCACCACCAGCCCATTACCGACCTGGAACACGGGAAATTACCCGACCCGGTGGCCGAAGCCATCCGCCGGGTCTTAAAAAAGCAGAACAAATTAGAAGAACGCCTGAAGATACTGGAGAAGGCAAGCGGTATTGCCGCCGCCGCCTCCGGTGAATCAGGCAGACCGGAGGAAAAACAGAGCGCACCTTGAGGCCGGGAGGAAGCTAACATGGTCAAACGCCGCGTAATATTCACTTTTTCCCAGGAGCTGGTCCAAGAGCCGGTTATTTATACCCTGAGCCAGCAATTTAACCTCGTCACCAACATCCGCCGGGCCGATATTTCCGAGGATGAAGGCTGGGCCGTGGTGGAACTGGAAGGTGACGAGAACGACATCGAACAGGGTATTGCCTGGGTGACCAGCCGGGGGGTCAGGGTTGACCCGGCAAACGGAGACTTTACGGAGAACTAGCATGAGAAGAATATATCTTGATTATGCCGCCACCACGCCGACACACCCCGACGTGGTCGCCGCCATGCTGCCCTATTTCAGTGAGGTCTATGGCAACCCTTCCACCATCCATGCCTCCGGGCAGGAAGCCAGGGGAGCCATGGAAGAGGCCAGAACCAGAGTCGCCGGCCTCATTGGCGCCCGGGATGAGGAAATCGTCTTCACCGGCAGCGGGACCGAGGCGGATAACTTCGCCCTAAAAGGCACCGCCTACGCCAGCGAAAACAGGGGAAACCACATCATCACCACCCCCATCGAGCACCACGCCGTGCTGGAGACGTGCCAGTTCCTGAAAAAGAGGGGCTTCGAGATAACTTATCTTCCGGTAGATGAGTATGGCCTGGTGAACCCGGAAGATGTCCGCCAAGCGATTACCGCCAAGACCATTCTGGTCTCGGTGATGCACGCCAATAACGAGATAGGCACCATAGAGCCGATAGCCGAGATAGGCAAAATTACGCGGGAAGCCGGTGTCTATTTTCATACCGACGCCGTGCAGACCACGGGGCACCTCCCGATAAACGTGGCCGAGCTCGGTGTGGACTTACTTTCCATATCCGCCCACAAGTTCTATGGCCCCAAGGGAGTCGGCGCGTTATACCTCAGAAAAGGCACCAAACTGGTCACCTTTATGCACGGCGGGGAGCAGGAGCGAGGGCGGCGGGCCAGCACGGAGAACGTCCCCGGCATCGTTGGTTTTGGCCGGGCGGCGGAAATCGCCCAAAAAGAGTTAAATGAGGAAGCCGGGCGGTTGACCTTCCTCCGCGATAAGCTCATCAGCGGCCTGCTGGGGCAGATTGACCACACCCGGTTAAACGGGCACCCCCGGCAAAGACTGCCCAATAATGTCAATATCAGCATCTCTTTTGCCGAGGGCGAGTCCATGTGCCTGAGCCTTGACCTGGAAGGCATCTGCGCCTCTACCGGTTCCGCCTGCAGTTCGGGGAGCCTGGAGGCATCTCACGTCCTGCTGGGCATAGGGATTCCCCACGAAGAGGCGCATGCCTCCCTGAGATTCAGCATGGGTAAGTGGACCACGGAAGAAGAGATAGACCGGGTCCTGGAGGTACTGCCCCGCATTGTCGCCCGGCTCAGAGCCATGTCACCGCTTTTGAAAAACTCCTGACCGCACCGTTCCGGGCGGCTTATTTCAGTACTCCGGAGGAGTAAGAATTGAATAACGCCCAACAGGCGGAAATGGTACTGGGCAACCTGGTACGCGCCGTCAATTTGCTGCAAGACTGCCCCGAGTTTGCCGCTCTCATCCCCGAGGTAAGGGTCAACCTGGCCTGTGCCCTGCCGGTAGCCAGGACACCCGACGACGTCGCCGCCGTGGACGGCCGGATAACCGCAGTGCGGGGCTACCCCCACGCTTCCGGCCTACCCCGGTGGGGGGCCTCAGACCACATGGCCCGACTCATTATCGAAGTGCGCCAGTATGATAACGCGCTCAACGCCGGCATAAACTTCAAATGCGACGCCGCCATAATTGAGGTCGTGCAAAAATACTGCGCCGAAAAAGGCATAACCTTTGGCTGGATTGACCGCACCGGGGAACCGGAAGAGGTGGCCGGGCCGGACCGGAGCTCGATGCCCTGGAAGATAAAACAACTGGCGACCAATTATAACGGCATACCCCGGCTGTTCTATGAAGGAGAAGGCTGGGGAAAAGAGCCGCTGTTCGTCGCCCTCGGCAGCGACGCGGTGGAGGTCGCCGGGACTGCCATAGAAATTGCGCGGCGCTACCGGCAAAGACCGGGCTAATCCCGCTTGGCCACCGGTGAATCATCTAACTCTAATTTCCCGCACGGGGAATTTTTATCAGGAGAAACAGTGCTGATTCAATTTTTCATCGTATTTAAGGATTATCTCATTGAAGTATTGCCTTTCCTGGCAATGGGGTTTTTCCTGAGCGGCGTCATCAACGAATTTATTCCCACCGGATTGGTGGAGAAACACCTGGGCGGGAAAGGAATAAAGCCGCTCATCTATTCCTCTCTGGTTGGAACGGCCCTCCCCATCTGCTGTATCGGCTCCCTGCCGGTAGCGGTGAGCCTCCACCGGAAAGGGGCCAGACTAGGCCCGGTCCTAGCTTTTCTGGTGGCCACGCCGGTTACCTCCGTACCCGCTCTTCTGGTCAGCTACGCCCTGCTCGGCATCAAGTTCACCGTCTTCATCTTCTTCGCCGTGATTGCCATGGGCTTAATCGCCGGTCTGGCCGGCAATCTGATAAGAGTCAAGCCGAAGACCTTCGCGGTCCAGAGAGGACTGGCGACAGACCCGGTCTGCGGAATGCAGGTAGAAATAGATAAGGCTCCTAAAATAGAATACAACGGAGAGGTCTATTATTTTTGCTGTACCCACTGCCAGCAGGAATTTGAAAGTAGAGCGGCCGAATTCTCGGGAACTCCACGCCGGAATTTTACCCACCGGATAAAGCACGTCTTTAAATACGCCTTCGTGGATATGGTCAGGGAGATTGGGCCGGAGATACTGCTGGGCCTGGCCCTGGCGGCTCTGGTAGCCACGGTTACTCCGGTGGGGAAATTCGTCGGGGATTACCTGGGCGGAGGGTTGGGATATATCTTCAGCCTCATCTTCGGCATCATGATGTACATCTGCGCCACGGCCAGCGTTCCCCTGGTCCACGCCTTCATCTCGCAGGGAATGAACATCGGCGCCGGAATGGTGCTACTGATGGCCGGACCGGTGACCAGCTGGGGGACTATCCTAGTCCTGAGGAAAGAGTTCGGCGCCAGGACATTGCTGGTTTACCTGACGGTTATCAGCCTGACCGCTTTAACCCTGGGCTACGTTTTTTCGTTAATATATTCGTTAATATAAAGGAGAAATAGTGAACCAAGTAGTCGTCGCCATGAGCGGCGGCGTGGACTCATCCGTGGCCGCCGCCC
>DAOWCR010000015.1 GCA_030639445.1 Dehalococcoidales bacterium | reverse complement strand
TATACCGGCGGCAGTATCAGCCTGCCGGCTTTTCTGGTCTTAGCCCTAGCGATGGGCGGCCTTTTCCTGATTCCAGCCCTGCTGGAAAGGCGTTTAAGAAAGAACCGGCAAAGGTTCAAAGGTTATCTCGCCATGGCCAGTTACCAGCCGCCGGCACGAACGAAGATATAGGGGATGATGCCGATGCAAAGGGTAGCCGTTGTCACCGACAGCATTGCGTGCCTCACCAGGGAACTGGTCGAGCAGTACGGGATTGAGATTATCCCGTTAAATTTTTACGCCGGGGGCAAGCTCTACCGGGACTGGGTAGACGTCACCCCATCCGAGGCGTATGAGCTATTCTTACAGGACCCGGAATCCTTCAAAACATCCGCCGCCTCACCCGAAGACTGCCTCAAGGCCTACCGTGCCGCCAGCCAGCGGGCCGGTAACATCCTTTGCGTTACTCTTTCCATCCAGCTCAGTACCACCTACAACGTTGCCCTGGAGGCGAAAGAGCTGCTCAGAACCGAGCTTCCCCGGACCTCCATAGAGGTGCTGGACTCCCGGACGGCCACCCCGGCCGAAGGGTTCGTGGCTCTGGCCGCCGCCCGGGCCGCCGCGGCAGGGAAAAACCTGGATGAGGTGATAGGCGCCGCCGAGGAAATGAGGGACAAAGTCGACTGTATTCTCCTCCTGGATACCATCCGTCATGTTTACCGCTCCGGCCGCATACCCAAAATTGCCTCCCAGGTAGGCTCCATACTTAATATCCGGCCCATTCTTACCATCTCCGGGGCCGTGCATTTTCTCAGCGCGGTGAGAAACCGGAAACACGGCATAGAGCACATCCTGCAAACGGTGAGAGATAAAGTGGGCAAAAGGCCGGTGCATATGGCCGTGACGCACGCTTATGCCCGGGACGAAGCCGAAAAGCTAAAGGAACGGGTAGCCGATGAATTCAACTGCGTCGAGCTGTGGCTCGCCGAGTTCAGCCCGATAATGGGTTACGCCTGCGGCACCGGCACCATCGGTCTCGCTTTCCATACTTGAGACGGAAAGAAAACAGCTGCTTAACCGGAGAGTTGCCAAATGGTATTTAATGTAGTTATCGCCACGGCCATCGGTTACCTGCTGGGCGCCATCCCCTGTGCTTACATCGGCGGCCGCCTGAAAAAAGGGGTTGATATCCGACAGGTAGGCGGCGGCAACATGGGCGCCCTGAATGTCATCCGTGAAATAGGATTATTGCCCGGTCTAGTCGTTCTCATTGCGGACATCGCCAAGGGTTCCGCCGCCGTGCTTATCGGCCTCTGGCTGGAGCTACCGTTGCTATGGCTATTCGTGGCCGGCTTGGCCGCCGTGGCCGGGCACAACTGGCCCGTTTTCCTGAAATTCCGGGGGGGCAAAGGGGCGGCCACCACGCTGGGAGTGCTCCTGGCCCTGGTTCCCGGTGAATTCGCCATCAGCCTGGTGATAATCGTCGCCGTCGTCGTTATTACCAGCAACTTCCGGCTGGCCATCGCCGTCGGACTGGCTTTCCTGCCCCTGATTATCTGGCTCACCAGCTGGCAACCAGATAATTCCGGCATGTTAATCACTTACTCCCTGGTGCTCGCCCTGTTTCTCCTTGTCCGGTCCCTGCCCGGCACCCGGACCGCGATGGCGAATACCGATAAAAAGAACCTGATCTTCGATAGAGACCATCACTTCTGGCAGTCCAAAAAAACCCGTTAAAAAAGCAGTCGCGGCCTAACTCCGGCTGACCATCTGGCGGAATGGCGAAAAACAGTCTATAATCAAGGTGTGACACAGCCTCAGGTTGTCTCCGATGCCCAGCGGTTAGCGGAAAAATTAGGGCCGCTTCCCGACCCGGTAGTAAAACCGGCCTTCATTGTCGTTAGCGGTCTGCCCGGGACCGGAAAATCCCATTTCTGCAGCCAGCTGGCCGAAAGGATGCCGTTCGTTATCCTGGAAAGCGACGCCCTGCGCAAAGCTCTCTTTCCCAGGCCGACTTACAGTTTGCCGGAGAGCTCCCACCTTTTTCAGACCATCCACCATCTCATCGAAGGACTACTGAAAAAAGGGATACCCCTTATCCTGGATGCGACCAATCTGTCCGAGCGCTACCGTGAGCGCCTGTACTATATTGCTGACCGCCTGAGCGCCAGGCTGGTCCTGGTGCGGGTGGAGGCGCCACCGGAGGTCGTCCAGCAACGACTCCACGCCAGGGCAAAAAAGGCGAATTCCGCCGGCCACTCGGAGGCGGACTGGGACGTGTTCCAGAAAATGAAGCCCACCGTCCAGCCCATCCGCCGTAATCACTTTGCCGTGGATACGTCCCGGGACATCACTCCCGTTCTGGATAAAGTCATCAGAGAAGCGAACCGGTGAAAGGAGATTAAAGATGGAGATTAAGGTCATTGCCGGCGATATCACCAAAGTTAAAGCGGACGCTATCATCGTGAATTTTTTCACGGGGAGGAGGAAGCTCGATGGCGACATCGCGGCGCTGGATAAAGCTCTGGACGGGGCTATCTCACAGTTAGTCCGACAGGGCGAGATAAAAGGTAAGCTCAACGAAGTTACCGTGGTGCACAGCCTGGGAAAACTGCCGGCCGACCGCGTGGTGGTGGCCGGCCTGGGCAAAAAAGCAGAACTGTCCCCGAATAAGGTGCGGGGAGCCGTGGCCGAGACCTGCCGGGCGCTGCGGCCGAAAGGGGTAACCAGCGTGGCGACCATCGCCCAGGGAGCCGGCATAAACGGCCTCAGCCCAGAAGCGGCGGCGCAGGCCGTGGCCGAGGGCGTCTTGCTCGGCCTTTATTCTTTCCGCAAGCATATCACCAGCCAGAAAGAGAAGCCCGGTGAAATCAAGCAACTCACAATCGTCGGCAGCGACCGGGTAAAACCCCGCCTGGAAAAAGGTGCCCGGAAAGGTGAGATACTGGCCGAGGCCGCCAACCTGGCTCGCGATATGGTCAACGAGCCGGCCAACTATATGACCCCCACCCGCCTGGCGGAGACGGCCACCAAGCTGGCCCGGAACCACGGACTTGAAATCAGCGTTCTGGAGCGGGAGCAGATGGCGGAACTGGGGATGGGGGCCATGCTGGGGGTCGCCCAGGGGAGCCGGCAGCCGCCGAAATTCATCGTTCTCCACTATAAAGGAAGCCGCACCAAAGAACCCGGCGTGGCCCTGATCGGCAAGGGAATAACCTTTGATTCCGGAGGCATCTCCATAAAGCCTGCAGAGAAAATGGAAGATATGAAGGGGGATATGGCCGGCGGGGCAGCGGTCATGGCCGCCATCACCGCTATTGCCCGGCTCAAGCCGAAGATTAACGTGGTGGCGATTATTCCGGCCACGGAAAACCTGCCCGATGGCAACGCCCTGAAGCCGGGTGACATCCTGACCGCCATGGGCGGCAAGACTATCGAGATTATCTCCACGGATGCGGAAGGACGGCTCGTCCTGGCCGATGCTCTGGACTACGCCAAAAAGCTCGGCGTCAAATATATCGTTGATGCGGCCACGCTGACCGGGGCCTGTATCATCGCACTGGGCAAGGTCTGCACCGGCGCTTTCACCAACCGCCAAGCACTGGTGGATAAAGTGATTGCCGCCGGGAATGAGGCCGGAGAGCTTATCTGGCAGATGCCGATGTACGACGAATACAAAGAGCAGAACAAAAGTGACGTGGCGGACATCAAGAATGTCGGCGGCAGAGGCGCCGGCGCTATCACCGCGGCCCAGTTTCTGGCCGAGTTCGCCGGGGACACTCCCTGGGTGCACCTGGATATTGCCGGCACCAGCCTGAGCGACAAGGAAAAAGCCCACCTGGTAAAAGGCGCCACCGGGGTGCCGGCCCGCACCCTGGTAAATCTGGTCCTGGCTCTCGCCAAACGGTAGCCGAAACTTAACTTAATTGGCCGGCTTGCCCACCGCCAGCCGGCTGACGAAGCGGTCCACCGCCGCCAAAAATTTTTCCGGCGCTTCCAGGTGGGTCCAGTGGCTTTTCGCCGGTATAATCTCTAAGCTAGCTCTGGGCACGCGCTGGACGATGAATTGTGAGCACTCCACCACCGGAGTGTCCTCCTCGCTCAGCACCACCAGTGTCTCCACCGGTAACTTCTCTAATTTGGACGCCAGCTGGAAGATGGGGAGGCGTTCTCTCTGTACTCCTCGTATGGTATAAGCTATCCCCTTTGGTGAGCTATTAAGCGTTTCCCCGGTGACCTGCTTGCCTGTTTTCGGGTCGGCAAAAGCGCTGCCCCACGCCGGTAGCTTCTTCATCTCCTCGAAATAGGCCGCCATCCCCTGTTGTTCCGCCAGGTCGGCCAGCGCGCCCCACCAATCCCGCCACCACGGCTGGTCTGAGGAGCCGGACCCTATGCCCACCGGAATAAGGCCGAGGCACCGCTCCGGATACCGGAGGGCCAAGTTGAGGGCCACGTTGGCGCCCATGGAATGCCCCCCAACTATCGCCTGAACTACGCCCAGGGCATCCATTACGCCTCGCATGTCCTGTACCATGATTTCCTGGGAGTAGGCTTCCGGCCGGTCCGGGATTTCAGAGCGTCCGTGGCCCCGGGCATCGTAAGCGATGACGCGATATCTGTTTTGAAAATAGGCCATCGTGGCTTCCCAGCCACGCCAGGTCCCTTCCAGCCCGTGCGCCCAGACCATAGCCGGGCCGGTGCCCCGTTCTTCATAGTAGATACGTATGCCATTCGCCAGAATATCAGGCATAATACACCCCGTTACCTGGTATTTTGAGATCATACCACCCTTTGGGAACACCAGGCAATAGAACCCGGGTCTGCCCGGTCTCGCTCGGGGACTATTGACGGGCGTGGTAAAATAATATAGGGGGTGAGGACAGGGCTACTGAGATAAAAATATTGGAAGTTAGCTGTATTATTCTTGCCGGCGGCAAGAGTCTGCGCCTGGGGTATGATAAGATTTTTGAAACGGTTGGCGAACGAAACCTGTTGCAACAGGTAATTTCCTGCGCCGGAACACTCGGCAGTGAAATTATCATCGTTACGGCTGGTGAGCAAACTTTTCCCGGGCTTACCGATTACCCGAAGCTAATTACCGTGACCGATATTTATCCCGGCAAAGGCCCACTGGGCGGCATCTATACCGGTTTAGCAACTTCAACTTCATGCTATAACCTTATCGTCGCTTCAGATATGCCCTTTTTAAACCGCTCTCTGCTGCGCTATATGATACGGCTTTCGGCCGATTTCGACCTCGTGGTGCCGCGAGTGGGCAATCTGGTGGAACCGCTACATGCCGTTTACACCAGGAACTGCCTGGCTCCTATAGAGCAGATGATGAAACAGGATAGGCTGAGCGTGAACCAGCTTTTCCACGTGGTGAAGACCAGATATGTTGAAGTCGAGGAAATTGAAAAGTTCGACCCCGAGCACCTGAGCTTTTTTAATGTCAATACTGTGGCCGATTTGAAAAGGGCGAGGAAACTGGTCAGAGGAGATATAAGTAATGATAAGTGTTGAGGAGGCGCTGGAGAAAATCCTCAGCTATGTCAATATTCTGGAAGAGGAACCGGTGCCCATTCTGGACACCCTGGGACAGGTCCTGGCCGAGGACATATCCTCCAGCATTGATATCCCACCGCTGGACAATGCCGCCATGGACGGCTATGCCATTCAAGCCGGAGACACCGCCCGCGCCAGCAGTAAGTCTCCGGCATACCTGCGCGTCATTGACACGGTCATTGCCGGCGCCATTTCCGAGCGGGAGGTAAAACCGGGCACCGCCATCCGTATTATGACCGGGGCGCCGGTACCGAAAGGCGCTGACAGCGTGGTCCGGTTTGAGGACACCGATGAAGCCCGGCGAGAGAAGTCGGCCAATAACGAAATCGGCATATTATGTAAAACCAAAGCTGGCCTTAACATCCGCCGAGCGGGGGAAGATGTCATCCGAGGCTCATTGGTCCTGAAGAAAGGCACCGTTATCCGACCGGCCGAAGTCGGCGTCCTGGCTTCCCTGGGGAAGAGCCAAGTCAGGGTTATCCGTCGCCCGGTGGTGGCCATCCTGGCCACCGGCAACGAGCTGGTGGAAATCAATCAGCCCCTGCCGCCGGGGAAGATATACAACAGTAATACTTACAGCGTGTCCGCCCTGGTCCGGCGCTACGGCGGGATTCCCAAACTGCTGGGGATAGCTCTGGATAGCGAGGACTCGCTGGTAGCCGGACTCCGCCGGGGTCTGGATGCCGATATGCTGATAACCAGCGGCGGCGTCTCGGCCGGGGACTACGATATAGTAAAGGATGTCCTGGCGAAAGAGGGGGAAATCTCCTTCTGGACCGTCCGCATGAAGCCGGGAAAACCTCTGGCCTTCGGCACCATTAAGGGGACTGACCAAAAGGGAGCCGGCCGCAATATTCCCCACCTGCGACTGCCCGGTAATCCGGTCAGCTCCATGGTTACCTTTGAGCTAGTCGCCCGTCCGGCTATCTTCAAGATGATGGGGAAAAAGAGCCTCGCCAAACCTACGGTGGAAGCGGTGATAGAAGAACCGGTCATCAATACCGACGGGCGCCGTGTCTATACCCGGGCGATAGTGGCCCGGCGCGGTGATAAATACTACGCCCGCTTAACCGGCCCGCAGGGTTCGGGCATCCTGACTTCAATGAGCCTGGCCAACGGACTGGTGATAGTCCCGGAAGACAGAGCCGAGGTGAAGGCGGGAGAAATTGCCCAGGTAATAATGCTGGACTGGAATGAAGAATCTAGCAATTTAGCCACGGGATAGCTGAAATGCCGCCAATTATATCTATTGTAGGAAAATCGGACTCGGGTAAAACCACCCTGCTGGAGGGCCTGATTGCCCAAATCAAGCAGCGGGGATACAAAGTGGCCGTAATCAAGCATTCCAGCAAGGACGTTGAGCTTGACACGGTGAACAAGGACAGCTGGCGCTTCAGCCGGGCGGGCAGCGAAGTATCCGCCATCGTTTCACCGCATAAGCTGGCGGTATTTAAGAACCTGGAGCATGACCTGGAGCCGCAGGAGCTATCCCGGTTCATCGACCCGGACTGTGACTTTATCCTGACCGAAGGCTTCAAGCAGAGTCACCATCCCAAGATTGAAGTCCACCGCAAGGAGCAGGGCAAGGAGCTGGTAAGTCCACCGGGTCAGTTACTGGCGGTAGTTACCGACGAGAAACTGGACGTTGCCGTGCCGCAGTTCTCCAGAGGCGAAATCCGGAAGATAGCTGACCTGATTGAGAGGACGCTGCCGGCCCGGCGTGGTGAAGATAGAGGAGAAAGACTTGATATTTGAGGCTTCGGAATTTGTTTTTAAAGCGCCCTCGGTGATATCCCGGGCACGCCGTGTTTTGATTAAACCCGCCGCCGCTTACCCGGCACCGTACCCGGTAACCACCAGCCCGAGCATGCTGTCGGCGTTAATAGAAGGTATCCGGCAGGTCAGTGACGCCGATATTCTGCTGCTGGAAGGGACTCCCGGGGGAGGACCGGTCTATCCGATATACCAGGCCCTGGGTTATAGCTTCCCGCGGGTATTGACGCTGGATGTCAAGGACTGTATCTACGTCGAGGTGGATAATCCCCTGCCCAAACCCCTGGCGATGCCCACTTTCTGGGTGCCCAACGTGATTCTGTCCAGCGACTACTTAATAACCGTTGCGCCGTTAAAGACCTGCCGAGGGAGAGGCCATCTCAGCATAATGAACCTGCTCTCGCTGCTGCCGAGCAGCAAGTACCACAATGATACTCCGGGCAACTGGGATGCTCTCTACGCACTGGGCATCGACAAGGTGATTGCCGACCTCTATTTCACCCTCCCCTTCGACCTCGGGATTGTGGAGGCCAGGCAGAAGTTCATCGGTGAAGATGACCCTACCCGGGGTGAGGTGGAAGAATATGGCAAGATATTTATCGGTGAGCCCTATGAGGTGGACCGCGAAGTCTCGGAGACAGTGGGGCTCAAGACCGGATACCTCGACCTGATAAGGTCAGCCAAGGTAGAATTTGAGGCTTAAATACCACGTCCCCCGGTCCGCTCCCGCTTAATACCTGATTCTGAACCCGGCGTATTCTCCGGTATATTCCGACCAGTCAGTAATGACTTGCCTTACCCTGGCCGCCGGCGGCCCTACCTTGAGATGGCTGACCAGTTTCTCCAGTTGTTTTCTCTCCCCTTCCGCCCGGACTTCCACGTTTCCCGAGGGTAAGTTACGCACGTAACCGTTCAGGTCCAGCTCTTCGGCCACTTCGACCACGAAGACACGAAAGAAGACTCCCTGAACGTAACCGCAGACTATCGCCTGAACCGAGACCAGCTCACTCATTGCCGGATACCATTATCATTCTACCAGATATTTCCCGGGTTGTTTATTCACCTCACCCTCTTTCGGTTTTTACCGGTTAACCCCATCCCCCTTTATCCCCCTTCTCCTTGATAAGGGGAGGGGGGAAATGGTTTTGTAAGAGAGGCGTCAGCCCCTCTTCTTAATACTTCCCTCTCTCCTTAAACAAGGAGAGGGGGGCACAGGGGGTGAGGTCACCGTATATCTTAGAGGGGAGATAGATGGTTAACCAATCTATGTCTCAATCTCAGGATAAATTTTAGTGCTGGCGAGACTCAATGCTTGTCCAGCCGGGACAAGCCCTGCTGGCGGGCCAGGGCAATAGCCTCCGAGAACTCCGACTCGCTTACCGGGCGGGCCAGCGGCGGTATTTCATAAGCTTTATAGCAGGGATGATACTGCGCCATAATGTTCAGGTAGGTGTCGGTCGATACCTCCCGGGCCAGGAACCGCACCACCTCCCCGGTCCCGGCCAGACGTTCCGGCAGGACCAGATGACGCACCAGGAGTCCGCGCTGGGCCACCCCCTGCCCATCTAACTGGAGGTCACCCACCTGGCGGTGCATCTCCCGGACCGCGGCTTTATTCATCCGGGGATAGTCTTTTATCTCGGACAATCGTTCTGCCGTCTTCTCATCAGCGTACTTCATGTCCGGCATATAGATGTCAACGACGCCGTCCAGCAGCTCCAGGGTCTCCACGGAGTCGTAGCCACCGGTATTGTAGACCAGGGGCAGAAAAAGCCCTTTATTTGCGGCTAACGGCAGGGCTTCCAGGATAAAAGGAACCACGTGAGTCGGGCTGACCAAGTTTATATTATGGCAGCCCCTGGCTTGAAGTGAAAGCATCATCCCGGCCAGTTCTTCTCCGCCTACCGCACTTCCCTCGCCCAACTGGCTGATGGTGTAATTCTGACAAAAGACACAGTGTAGATTGCAGAAGGCGAAAAAGATGGTCCCCGAACCGTGCCGGCCGACCAGCGGTGCCTCTTCCCCGAAATGAGGCCCGTAGCTGGAAACTACCGCCCGCGTGGTGGTGCGGCACTGGCCGCTTTCCCCCGCCAGCCGGTTAACACCGCAATGCCGCGGGCACAGACGGCATTCTTCCAGCAGTGACCTGGCTCTTTCCGCCCGAACTTTTAACTCCCCGGTACGGTGAAGCTGCTGGTAAGCCGCTATTCTTCCTCTTCCTCCTCTTCCCTCGGTTTCTTTCTTTCTTTCTTGATTACTTCCACGTTCATTGTCGTGGGCACGATGGTAACCGGAGCTATCTTCTTGGTGTCTTTTTTCTGTTTCTTCGGCTCTCTATGCCGGTAATCCCGTCTTCCCATAGTAACACCTCTTTTGCGAGTCTCTGACTTCAGGTGCGGCTAATAGCAGTTTAGCAAAGAGAAAACTACCGTGTAAAGTCGGCGGCAAACTGCTCCAGGGCCTGGCGGGCGGCTTCCGTCTCCGCCATTTTCTTATTTTTACCCGAACCCCTGCCCAGCACCTCCCCACCGGCCATTACCTCAATGGTAAACGTCCTGGCATGGTCCGGCCCGACTGCCTCTACCAGACGATAGACCGGCGCCGACTGATATCGGGACTGGATAAGCTCCTGCAGCCGCGATTTACAATCAGCTCCGCTATCCTTTTGGGCAACCTCCCGCAACTCCTCGTTGAATAGTTTTAAGATAACCTTCCGGGTAACGGCCAGACCCCGTTCGAGAAAAACCGCTCCGATAACTGCTTCCAGGGCTCCCGACAGGTTAGCCGGCTTATGTCGCCCACCGCCCGCTTCTTCTCCCCTTCCCAGGTAGAGGTAATCGCCGAGGTGAATAGTCCGGGCAACACGGACCAGGGTATCCCGGCGTACCAGCGCCGAACGGAGCCTGGTCATACCGCCTTCCGTAAGGTCGGGGAAAGCCTGATACAGCCTTTCCGCAATGATAAAACCCAGGACGGCATCGCCTAAAAATTCCAGCCTCTCGTTGGAGATTGGCGCCAAGCCGGGATTCTCGTTGGTAAAGGAACTCTGCACCACTGCCTGCTCCAGCAGGGACTTCTTGTGAAACGAGACTCCCAGCGTTGCCCGTAAAGCATTCAAATCGGCCAAGGTAAAAACTCCGTCTTTAATCGTATTTTAAGCATAAATGCCCGGGCCGGGTATGTCAAACCCCGTAGAAAATGCGGTCTGATTTCACCCCCTTAAGTTTTACCCGGTAACCGCTCCCTTATCCAAGAGAGGGGGGAAGATTAAAAAAGAGGGGCTAACGCCCCTCTGAAACATCTTATCTCAATAACCCAGAGCAAGGAGAGCATGGCAAACCTGACAGATGTGTTATAGTAACTATGACACGATGCAATTTATTTAAATGTCAACATCGGATTACTGTTTCTTTCTCCTACCAGGACTAGTATTGTGCCAATGACGAGAGCAGTCGCCCAAACCAGGACAGCTACCAGGTTTGCCGGGGGTGAGATACCATCTACAAATCTCAATTTAATTGTTTCAAAGCTAATGAGGGCTAGAATAATTACGAAGAACAAACCTGTACCTGGTAATATTTTGTCACTCATCGCCGCCTCCTTTTAATCCTCAGGTGGCACGTCAGTGCTAAATAAAATCCAAGGGGGGTAACTACCCTGGCCGTCTCAAGTAGTTTCCCCGGCATAAAGGAGAATAATCGGGTAAAGAACCCTGCAATTGAATAATAGCGGTAACGGGATTGAGCAAATAGTACCTAGGAGTTCAATATTTGGAGCTTTTTAGCTAAATTAATGATACACCAGGCTATAGTTACACATATTTTCTCAGTCTTGACTAATGCTTACCCTGTGGTCCCTCCAACTTTGAGCGCCCCGCTTTTGACACATCTCTCGTTAACAGCTATAATTCGGGCGTACTGGGGAGTCGTCTAGTGGTAGGACAGCGGACTCTGGATCCGTAAGCGAAGGTTCGAATCCTTCCTCTCCAGCTTTTATTATTATCTCCCACCCGGCTCAAGCTCCCCGTTACCCACCGCAAGTTAAGTATGAATCATGACTTTGTCTAGTTTTCCGAACTGCTTTGCCCTATAATGATAATCAGGCAGACCGGAGTAGAAATCCATGGCAGATGAAGCTAAACCGACATACCCGTCTCAATACGAAACCGATGTTCTCCTGAAGGATGGCTCCAGAATCCTGCTCAGGCCGATTAAAAAGGAGGACGCCGAGCGCTGGCTGGCCCTTTTTGACCGGCTCAGCCAGCACACCAAGTACCTTCGTTTCCACCGCGTGCCGCGGGAGATGGGTCCGGAAGACGCCCTCAGATTCTGCACGGTGGATTATAAAAATACCTTTGCCCTGGTGGCCGAAGTGCAGAAAGGACCGCAGAAGGAAATAGTCGCCGTCGGCCGCTACTACCGGCTGCCCAACAAACACTCGGCGAAGGTTAATTTTGGCATCGAGGACGCCTACCATGGTAAGGGAATCGGCACCAGACTCATCGAGGGCCTGGCCAATGTCGCCCGTGACCAGGGCATCACCGTTTTCGAAGGTGATGTGCTGGCGGAAAACGAACGCATGATGGCCGTACTGAAAAGCTACGGCTTCCACATTGACAGCCAGCTCAAGGACGGCGTCTATCATGTCACCGTCCCCATTATCCGCAGCCGGAGGGTGGAGCGGAAAGAGGAGGAGAGAGAGCGCCGGTCAACGCTGACCTCGCTGCGCCACGTCCTGGCCCCACGTTCGGTCGCCGTGATAGGTGCTTCCCGGCAGCCGGGCAGCATCGGTCAGCTTATTTTCCAGTCCATACTGCAAAACGAGTTTGCCGGGGTGGTCTATCCGGTGAACCCGAAGGCGGATGTGGTCATGTCGGTCAAGGCTTATCCTTCCATACTTGACGTCCCGGGTGACGTTGAACTGGCCGTCATCGTCGTGCCGGCACCGATAGTGGCCAAAGTGGCTGATGAATGCGGACGCAAGGGAGTGCGCGCCATAATCGTTATCTCCGACGGGTTCAAGGAGAGAGGCCCGGAAGGAGCCACCCGGGAAGAAGAGCTGCGTGATATTACCCTGGGCCACGGTATGCGACTGGTGGGGCCAAACTGCATGGGTATTATCAACACCGACCCCCGGGTAAAGCTAAACGCCACCTTCTCGGGGGTCTGCCCGCCACACGGTAATATCGCCTTTCTCTCCCAGAGCGGCGCCATGGGAGTGGTCATCCTCGAGTATGCCAGTGACCTCAACATGGGTATTTCGAGTTTCGTCAGCGTGGGCAACCGCGCTGACATCTCCTCCAATGACCTCATGGGCTACTGGGAGCAGGACCCGACAACTAGAGTTATTCTGCTCTACCTGGAATCTTTCGGTAACCCGCGCAAATTCAATCGCACGGCCAAGCGGGTTTCCGCCAAAAAGCCAATCGTGGTGGTAAAGAGCGGCACCACCCTGGTCGGCTCGCGCGCCGCCTCATCCCACACCGGCGCCCTGGCCACGCCGGCGGTGGTATCCGACGCTCTCTTCCACCAGGCGGGCATCATCCGCGTCGACAGCATTGAAGAGCTGTTTAACGTGGCGATTCTACTTTCCAACCAGCCTCTGCCCAGGGGGAAAAGATTGGCTATCGTCACCAATGGGGGCGGGCCGGGCATCATCGCCGCTGACGCCTCGGAGCAGCACGGGCTGAGCCTACCGGAACATTCGCCGGAAACGGCTGCTAAATTACGCACCCTCATCCAGCGAGATATCAAGCTCAGCAACCCGCTGGACCTGACCGGCAGCGTTACCGCCGGGGAATTTGAGGGTGCCCTGAAGATAATGGCCAATGACCCGGATATTGACGCCGTCCTCACCCTGTTCATACCGGCGGCGGTCGTCAACTCCAAGATTATGGAGGACGCGATACGCCGGGTGCTCCCCGCTTTCCGGAGAAACAAGAAACCCCTGATGGCCTGCTTCATGGGGCAGAAAGGTTTCCGGGCCAGGTTAGGCGCCGCCGGCAACTTCGTGCCGTGCTATCCCTTCCCGGAAAACGCCGTCTCGGCACTGGCCAAAGCCATTGAGTACCGGGAGCTGGCCAGGAGACCGAAGGGCACCGTCCCCAGGATTCGCGGCCTCAAGCGTGACCGGGCAAGACAGATAATCGAAAAGGCCATGAACCGGAGCACTCAGCGCACCACCTGGCTTTCCGCCGGGGAGATATCGGAGCTGCTCGACTGCTATGGCATCCGAACGGTGGAAACACTGGTCGCCCGGACCACCAGGGAAGCCGCCGCCCTGGCCGTAAAAGCCGGTTTCCCGGTAGTGGTCAAACTTAACTCCTCCACCATTACCCACAAGACTGATGTCGGCGGCGTAATGCTTGACCTCAGGTCAGAGGACGAGGTAAAAGACGCCTTCAACGCCATTAGAGACCGGATGAGGGCCGATGGCCGGGAGTCTGAGATGGAGGGAGTCACCGTGCAGCGCATGGTGAAGGAAGGCATAGAAGTGATTGCCGGAGTCACCCAGGACCCGACCTTCGGGCCGCTTATC
>DAOWCR010000128.1 GCA_030639445.1 Dehalococcoidales bacterium | reverse complement strand
GGGGATGAGGCTGATAAAATCTCTCGTGCCAGATAATAAAGGAGAGTCAAAGAGAGGCGAAGCCTCTCTTACCTAACTATGTCCCCTTCCCCTTAATAAGGGGAAGGGTTCTCCCTGAAGGGGATACAGGGGATAGGGTTACTGAATAACTAAAGAAAATGAAAGCTCTAATTTCTAAAAGCGAAGTAAAGGGGAAAATTCGTGCCCCCTCCTCAAAGAGCTACACTATTCGGGGGCTGATGTGTGCCGCCCTGGCCCGGGGTGAAAGCGAGATAGCGCACCCCTTAAACTCGGAGGATACCGAGGCGGCGGCAACCGTGCTGTCCAGGGTCGGGGTGCGTGTTTGCCCGGAAGCGGGCCGGTGGCGGGTCAGCGGGGGGGATTTCCACCAGCCTGGAGAAGACCTGTTCTGTGGCGATTCGGCGGCGACTCTCCGGTTTATGACGGCCATCTGCTCCATAATACCCGGCAAATGCCGTTTGGTGGCTGGCCCATCCCTGGCCCGGCGACCGGTTGGGCCTTTAGTCCGGGCGCTCCGGCAGCTGGGGGTGGACTGCCATTCCCGGGGTGAGATGGCTCCGGTAGTGGTCAACGGCGGCCGGCTGAAGGGCGGAGTGGCCGAGCTGCCCGGTGATATCAGCTCCCAGTTTATCTCGGCACTGCTCTTCGTGGCTCCCTTCGCGGAAGAAGGAGTGAAAATCAAGCTGACCGCGCCGCTGGAGTCAAAGCCCTATGTCTTGATGACCTTAGACTGTCTGAAAAATTTCGGGGTCGGGGTAAAACATACTCCGGCCCTTGACGAATTTGAAGTCGTCCGGCAGAGCTACCGTCCGACCAGGTACGAGATAGAGGGCGACTGGTCATCGGTTTCTTACTTTTTAGCTCTGGGGGCGCTTGCCGGGGACGTGGCGGTGGAGAACTTAAACCCGGAGAGTTTCCAGGGCGACAAGATGCTGCTAAACTTCTTGCGGGAGATGGGCGTTCCGGTTGAGGTGAGCCGGAACTCGGTGGAGGTGCGTAAATCGAGACTGAAGCCGATAAAAGCCGATTTAACCGATGGCATTGACCTGCTGCCCACGATGGCCGTTCTGGCCGCGGCCGCCGAAGGCACCAGCGAATTTACCGGTATTGCCCGGGCGCGCCTGAAAGAATCAGACCGGGTGGCGGCGGTCAGTGAGGGGCTGCAAAGAATGGGCGTCGCCGTGACAGAAGAGAAGGATAAATTGATCATCGCCGGCTCGGAGCCGAAGGGCGCCGTTATCGATAGCCACAATGACCACCGCCTTGCCATGGCGTTCAGTATCCTCGGGGCACTGGCCGGCGGCACTACCATAGACGGGGCGGAGTGCGTGAACAAGACATTTCCCGGGTTCTGGGCTATACTAAAGAGCATCGGGGGTAAGGTAAAGATAGATGAGTAATCGTCTGGGCAAACTTTTTACTATTACCAGCTTTGGCGAAAGTCACGGCCGGTGCGTGGGCGTTATCATTGACGGCTGCCCCGCCGGTCTGCCGCTCAACGAGGAGGATATCCAGAAGGAAGTTGATAAAAGAAAACCGGGGGCGGATGCCGCAGCTACCACGCGGGTGGAAGAGGACAGGGTCGAGGTCCTGGCCGGCATTTTTAACGGGGTGACCACCGGCGCTCCTATCTGCCTCCTGGTCTGGAACCAGGACGTTGATTCCAGCGAGTATGAAAAGACCAGGTTTCAGCTCCGGCCGGGCCACGCCGATTACACCGCTTTTATGAAGTATGGAGGTTTTAATGATTTCCGGGGCGGCGGCCGGTTTTCGGGGAGGATTACCGTGGCATCGGTCATGGCCGGGGCGGTGGCCAAAAAGCTGCTTGGCCTGATTGGCCTGGAAGTCCTGGCCCACACGGTGGAAATCGGCGGGATAAAAGCCCGACCGTTAGCCCTGGACGAAATCAAGAAAAATGTAGTGAAGAATACGCTCCGCTGCGCCGACCTTAAAGCGGCCGGGGAGATGGAGCAGCTGATTCAGAAAGTCAGGGAGGAAGGCGACAGCCTCGGCGGGGTTATTGAGGGCATTGCCGTTAATGTGCCGGTCGGCCTGGGAGAGCCGGCTTCTGACCGCCTGGATGGCGCCCTGGCGGGAGCCCTGATGTCTATCCCGGCGGTGAAGGGGGTGGAGTTCGGTGCCGGCTTTGCCGTGGCCGGGAAGAAGGGGTCGGAGAATAACGACCCGTTTGTCCTTAAAGATGGTAAGATAAGCACCGCGACCAATAACGCCGGTGGCGTGCTCGGCGGCCTCAGTAACGGTATGCCCATTGTCGTCCGGGTGGCCGTCAAGCCGACGGCTTCCATTGCCCGGAGCCAGCCGACGGTGGATATTAAAGAGATGAAAGAGGTCAGTCTGGCCGTCAGGGGAAGGCATGATGTCTGTATCGTGCCCAGGGCGGCGGCCGTGGTCGAAGCCATGATGGCGGTCACCTTGGGCGACTTTGCCCTGAGGGCGGGACTGATTCCGAGGGTGATGAAATGAACCTGGAAGATTTGAGAAAGAAAATAGATGACGTTGATGCCCGGATAGTGGCGCTTATCGGGGAGAGGATAAAAATCGCCGAAGAGATAGGCCGGGGGAAAAAGACGCAGAACAGGCTGGTTGAGGATAAAGAAAGAGAATACCGGGTCCTGGAAAATGTCAGAAACATTGCCCGGGATAAAAAAATGGATATAAG